>NZ_JAIJZP010000010.1:0-81064 GCF_019754175.1 Streptococcus sp. 2018162
CAAGAAAATAGTCCAAGATAATAGAGATAAAAAGAAAAACACAGACAGTACGGCTGGATTTCATCAAAATCAGCTTGAATCTATCTGTGTTTTTTATTTACTGGCTAGTTTTTGCCCAGCCTCTTTTTTGATTAACATTTTAAGAGCATTCCGACTTCTGCCAAGAATCAATTACTACTTTGATGACTTCTCAAAATCATTCCCCAACTTCACTTCTCACACACTGCAAGGCTGCTCCGATGACTTGGTGCATATCGTAGTAACGATAATGACCAAGACGCCCACCGAATATGACATTCTCTTGTTGTTCTGCGAGGCGTTTATAAGCAGTATAAAGTTTGTTGTTACGATCATTGTTCACTGGATAATACGGCTCATCGCCTCGTTTCCAGGTCTTCGAATACTCACGTGTAATAATGGTTTTCGGTTGTGTACCAAATTCGAAATGTTTGTGTTCGATAATACGAGTAAATGGCGTTTCACTATCTGTGTAGTTCACAACTGCATTCCCTTGATAGTTTTCCATATCCAATACTTCTGGCTCAAATCGAAGGCTACGATATTCCAATTCACCAAGTTGGTAATCAAAGAACTCGTCAATCATTCCTGTAAAGACAATCTTTGGATAGGTAGCTAAATAGTCTTCCTTATTGGCAAAGAAATCAACATTTGTCTCCACATCAATATTATCATGTTCCAACATTTTTTCAACAATCTGCGTGTAACCGCCGATTGGAATACCTTGGTAGCTATCGTTG
Organism: Streptococcus sp. 2018162; assembly: GCF_019754175.1. Classification (NCBI taxonomy): domain Bacteria; kingdom Bacillati; phylum Bacillota; class Bacilli; order Lactobacillales; family Streptococcaceae; genus Streptococcus; species Streptococcus sp. 2018162. The sequence goes on from NZ_JAIJZP010000010.1 coordinate 759, forward strand.
AAATAGTTATTATCATAAGTCAAACGCACGGGTAAACGACGGATGATAAAGGCAGGTAACTCCGTACATGGTTTTTCCCATTGTTTCTCGGTGTATGACTTGATCAATTTTTCATAGATGTCTGTACCAACTAGTGAGATGGCTTGTTCTTCCAAGTTCTCAGGCGTTTTTCCTCCCAAAACAGCTCGTTGCTCTGCAATCTTCGCTTCTGCTTCCGCAGGGGTCACCACGCCCCACAGTTTATTGAAAGTATTCATGTTGAATGGAAGATTGTAGATTTCACCCTTGTAGTTGGCGACTGGTGTGTTTGTATAGCGATTGAACTCCGCAAACTGATTCACATAATCCCAAATTTCTTTTTCAGAAGTATGGAAAATATGTGCGCCATATTCATGGACTTGAATACCTTCTACTTCTTTTGTATAGATGTTACCTGCAATGTGGTCTCGTTTTTCGATAACCTTTATTTTTTTACCCTTTTTAGCTGCCTCATGAGCAAAGACTGCACCGAACAGCCCTGCGCCAACAACTAGATAATCGTATTTTTTCATATTGTTTTTACATTTAACTTTCTAAGGAAGTCAATTCTCCAAATCTTTTACTAGACTATCGTTTATATCATATCTCATTACCAATAAAGAATGAGTTGTGATAATCTCTTCCCTAAAACCTTTCAATTAAAGCTTGCAATACCCAATATTATAACAGACAATACAACCTTCATCAAGTTTAGCAATAATAGAGAGAATAGTAGGAAATAAATAATATATAGTCATTTGAATTAGCTTTGATACATCGTCACTTTCGACTTGCCGTACTCTAGTACAGTCTGCGCCTCAGTTCCTTGTCTGAAAGCTAATTCATTCGACTATAAAAACTCTAAAAACATTTACTAAAAAATTTTTAAAACTATATATATGTTTACACTAACAACAATATGTAGTATTTCGAAAACATCAAAAAAGGCGACTTCCAAACTAGAAAATCGTCTTTTCTTGGCTCTATAATTTCTGCAGTGGGTAAATCCACTGTAGAGATTATGGAGCCTTTTTGAGTATAGAAAAAAAGAGAGAACGAAGTTCGTCCTCTCTATGTGTTAGCTGGCATTTACCCACTACAGTTGATAAAGAGCTCAAATACTGTTATTTTTCACGAAAGAAATGATATTTTCATAGTCCTCTATATAATCTACTTCTGCCCAAAAGTTACCTGTTACAGAAGAAACATAAATAGACTCATCTCTTGTCATTGAATACAGTATTTCTTCCCACCATTGTCCATGCTCTTGGTGGTTAATCTTATTGAGGAGAGTTCGATTAAATTTTGGTAAAAATTCTTTATTAATAATCGCTGCACCAATATATTCACCCGTTGTTTCTTCAACAGATAGCTCTTTACCATATTTTATCAATTTTTCAGCTTCATAATAAAATTTATAATCCGCTTCTTCTTTCCTCGATTCGTCCGAAAACAGGACAGGTGACTTTTTCTCACTAAGAATCTTATCTAATGTTTTGGTATCTAGGAAAACATCAGCATTCATGATGAATAAATCATCATTCAACTCTTCTCTAGCAAACCACAACGAAGCAATGCTATTTGTTACATCGTAAAATGGGTTATAGTAGAATTTCACATTATAATCTTTTAATACTTCTCTAATCACATCTTGACGATAACCAAGAATTATAGAAATATCATCAAAACCATATCGATTAAACATAGATACAGTATACTCAATTAATGTCTGTTTCTCCGTCAAATTCACTGTACATTTAGGTCTATCTTGAATATAACGACTAATTCTTGTACCTCTTCCAGCAGCAAGTAAAATAATTTTCATTATCTAATAATACCTTCCTTTTTTAACTGATCAAGTGCATTGAATAGAGTATCGTAGTCTGTTTTCTGCAGATTCCCGATATGTCCGACACGAAAAACCTTATCACTTAATTCTCCGCCATTTGGACAAATCCATATTCCAAAACGATGTTCCAATTCTTGAAAAATCCGCTTTGCTGAGACCCCTTCAGGTACACGTAACGCCGTGACTGCGTTTGATGGAGAAGTGGTAACAAATTCAAAATTATATTGAGAAACTTTTTTTCTAAAATAGGTTGCTAATTCTTGTGTCTTTTGAATTTGTTGTTCAATACCTTTTTGAGAAAGACGCAATAATTTTTCATGTAACTGCAAGATAATTCCGACAGCAGGTGTGAAGGGAGTTTGTCCTCTTTCACCATCTTTTAATGCTCTCTTTAAATTTTGGTAATAAGTTGGGTTGAGATTATTATTAATGCGGTCTTGAGCTTTTTCAGAACATAATATCAAAGAGACACCAGGTGGAAGCGCTAATGCCTTTTGAGAACCTGCAATCAAAATATCAATCCGAGCACTACTAATGTTAATTGGATCTGCTAAAAATGAGCTAATGGCGTCCACAACAAAAAATAAGTTATGTTCCTTACAAATATTCCCGAGCATTTCTATGTCATAAAGAACCCCTGAAGACGTTTCATCCGCATTAACAACTAGTCCTGTAAAATCTGAAAACTCGATATTTTGAAAATGCTCTACTGTCAATTCCTCACCAAATTGTAAGTCAATGGTTTCAAATGGTATACTATAACAATCTGCAATCTCGCAGAACCTTGCACCAAAACTTCCTCCATTGATAATTAATAATTTATCTTTTTTGGTAAAACAATTTAAAATAGTTGCATCCATTGCTAAAGTTCCAGAACCAGTCAATGTGATCAACCTAGTTTTTTCATCAGCCGATGTGAGTTGCTTCATCATCCTCTCGTTATCAAACATAATTTGAGAAAATGCATCTGTCCGAAAATAAGGTATCTCTTCTGAACCGATAGCACGAGTTGCTTCATCCATTAAAACAGGACCAACTGAAAAATTTATCATATTCTCTCCTTTAAATGCCAAAACTTATAGAAATTCTATTGTTAATAATTAGCTAGCTCCTACTAGTTTTCAAGTATTTTAAAATCATATTTTGAAATTTTAAAAGTAATTTTTTAAAATATTGGAATTCTTCAGTTTTCCAAAATAATAATGAAATGATACTTGAAACGACAACAACACATAGAACAACTCCTTGAATAAACCCCAAAAAGCCATTAAAGTGAAATAGGGTGACTAAATAACTACACACCAAACTTGCAACTAAAGTGATGACCGAATACTGCGCTAATCGTTTAAAATAAGTCACAGTCGAACGTTTCAAACCATATTTAAACAGAATATATGGTTCAATCCATAAACTTGTTATTGTTGTACTGATAATTGTTCCCAAAAAAATACCAACTAACCCTAATTTAAATCCAAGATAAATTGAAATAATAATATTTAAAATCGCTTCGGCCAATGCTTTGTACCTATCATTCCAAAACAAACCATAAGCATCCCTATATGTCATGACCGTTCTACGAATTTGATAAATATAAAAATTTATCACAATAGTAGCTAACACCAACTTATCAAGTATCAAATGATTACCAAACCATGAACCAATCAATAAGTCGATACAAGCAAAAATAGAGACCGATATAATGCAATCAATCCAAAAATTTAAAAAGAATATTTTATAAAAAATGCTTTCTGACTTTTCAACATTCTCTGTTGCACCTAAATTACCGATACTGGCTGTCAGGGCCATAAAAAACTGTGCAATAACAATATTGAGAGCATTTATAATCAGTTGATAATTAGAATATACCCCAACAGCGACAATTCCAATAATTTGTGCGATCAAAATATTATCTGTCGAATTGACTACAGAACTCCCTACTTTGTGAAATAAAAGTGCAACTGTATTCTTTTTAATGCTGTCTGTTGTCTCTTTACTAACTTTTTCAATATCTTTTTCTTTTAAGAACGGATATAACTGATCCGCTTTCCTTGAAATTAAAATATTCTCAAGTACTGTACTAAATAGTGCAATAAGCAAAAATATAATAAAATCTTTGGTTAGAATTAAGAAGATAATTTGAAGAACATTCATTAATACAAAGAAAATGTAACGATATAATGTCGCAAGATATCTTTTCTGATCTGAAATAACTAATGCTCTTTTAAAGCTATAAAAATACGATACTGATGAATTTAAAACAAATAGAAAAAATATTAGATGTTTATGTGGAATCTCTGAGGTCTCAGTTGCTTTCATAAACATATCTAAAAATGGTAATAAGAATATACCGATTCCTAGAATAATAAATCCAATTACTGTATAAACTTTGCGATATAGAGCCATCAAACTTTTTATTGCAGGAATATCATTTTCTGCCAAAGGCTTATATAAACTATAATTAATAGCAGTACCAACCCCTAACTCAGCTAGAGAAAGCAAACCAACAATATTAGTATACAGACTATTTATCCCTAAATAGACCTCACCTAATTGTCTAATAAATATAATCCTTGCAACAAAACTAACAATTATCCCTATACCTTGACCTGAAACTGCTGTAATAATGTTGATTAATGAATTTCTTGTTCTACTCTGTTTTTCCATAATCATTTTGTCCATCCATGAATCTGATTGTAGATAACATCCGATATTGGCTGGTCTCCACTAAAAATTGTATTATAGCTAAAATACTCATTCTCTCCTAAAAATATACTAATAAAAATCATATAAATAAACATGATAATATATAATAATATTTTTAAACGTTTCTTATTTTCAACTTCAAGTGATGAAAACATCGTTGGTAGAATCAAAATGATAAATTGGTAAAAATAAACTGCAATACGATTGATGATCCATTGTCTAATAGATAAAATATTTATTGCAAGTCCGATTATTAGAAATATAATTTCACGGTATCGCCTTTCATCTTGCTTTTTGATTTTATCTTTATACTTTAAAACATAATAAATAAGTATACCATGCATTATTGCCATTCCTAGTACAGCCAGTACTAGACGTATTTGATCAGAGCGTCGCCAATTAACATAAATTTCATAACCAGATGCAGAAGGAATTAATTTAAAAAATATCGCAAATAAAGTATTTAGGTTTAAAGCAACTACGAGTCCGCCTACTATTGCCAAATAATATTTATTAAACGTAGGCTTGAATCGTGACGCAAAAAATAAAATGACCAGAACTAAACCAGAAGAGTAATGAAAAAGCATTGCTCCTACAGCAAACAATATCGTTCTAAAATATTTTCTTCTACTAAAAGCGAGGTAAGTAGCCATTACAAAATTCATTGCAATATACTGTTTTAGTATATTATTAGAATATGCATAATAGCCAAGAAACATATACGTTAACAATGCACAAGTTGTATCCTCTACCTCTGATCTAATTAAATAAAAAAGGTAAGCATATGAAAATACTGCAATAACTGCAAAAATAGCATACTGATAATCTGTAATTTGCTTAATGATGTAGGATAAGGCAAAATACCCACTCTGTGATTGAAAAAAGACTTCTTCAAATGAGTTATATCGTATCAATATTTGGTCAAAATAAGTGTAATAATTATAAAAATCAGATCCTGTATTTAACCGTATTGCAGAAACGATTGTCATTATCAGATAGATAATCATATCTGAACTATGTAGTAGCGGTTGCTTCTTTCCATTGTTTCGTGACAAGTAAAGAACTGTCTCAGAATTTTGCAAAGTTCTATATAGAAAGACTAAACATAGACTGAAGGTGGCATAGAGCACTCCCCACGAAAACATATGCAAATATCTATCTATCATTTTGAACTCCTAAATAAATATTCCTCATCATCTGACAACAAACTTCGACGTTATAGGGAGACTGTCGCATTATTTTATTTTGCTGATGCCTATAGTCTTCCCTAGGTAACTCTTTCAATATAGCTTCCGCCCATAAGAACTCGCTACCATCAGAAAAAATCGGTAAATAACTAACGTTTCCTGTAACATTTGTCTCTATCGGAATAGTATCTGAAACAAGGGTTGCTGTGCCCGAAGCTTGAGCCTCTACTGTAACTATACCAAAACCTTCAAATAACGATGGTAAAATAAAAACATCCATTGCGGAGAAAAATCTATCCATGTCATTGCGCTCACCCAAAAATATAATATTCTCAGCTAAACCATACTCTACAACTTGTTCTTCAATAGTTTTTCTTAGTTCTCCCTCTCCTGCCAACATTAACTTCGCGTCAGGAGATTTTTTGATAACTTCTGCCATTATTTTCAGCATGAATGGATGGTTTTTTTGCTCTTGAAAACGTCCTATATTACCAATTAGAAGCTCATTTCCTATTCCAAATTCATTTCTAAAAGATTGTCGCTTCTCCAAGCTATATGCAAATTTGACCGTGTCAATTCCATTTGGAATAATTTCAACACTATTGGAATCCACTAGATTCTCTGGGAAAATCCACCTTGCTGCACCTGTTGAACAAGCTAAATAAACATCTCCATAGCGAGCGACTTGCCTCTTCATGACATTTTTCAATTTTTCCTTAAAACCACTTTTTTCTGGAATAAAATTATGAGAATGTAAAATAACTGTTTTTATTCCTACCGCTTTAGCAGCTCTGGAAGCTAGATAATGGAAGGATAGACCCCCACTATTAATGTGAACAATATCCGGTTGATTTTCACTATAATATTCCTTTAAGGCCTTATACAGCTTTACTTGTTTAGATAAGGTATCTGCAAAAATAGGGATTTCATCAATATGACCTCCTCTATTTTCAATATCATTCCTATACATATCATATGTTGTTTTACCGCAAGTCAAGAAAGTGACATCAAATTCCGCCGGTGATAAACTATTAAATATATTTAAAAGAAATGACTCTATACCACCATACAATCCCTGACAAGAATTTATTAATAAAACTTTTTTCATTTTCAATTATATGCAATCTAACGTGTAGTCCTCTATTTTTTAGACTCAAATAGACTCCACATCGCTTCATGCAACTCCTTACCTTCTTTTTGTTCAACAAATTGCTTATAAGAGTTTAGACGAGTTTCATAAAGTTCATCCATATCACCAATTTTTCGAGCTGGTACACCACCATAAATTCCAGATTCTGTAATCGAGCTTGCAACAAGAGCACCAGCAGCGATAAAAACATTGTCGCAAATCGAAACATTTGGTAAAATAGTCGCTCTTGCACCTATAAATACATTATTCCCGATTTCAATACATCCATAAAATTTAGGTAACTTCTCAGCTTTATAATTATTGAAAACCTTTTGCGACACATCGTGGTTGATAAACATAACATCTGTAGCCACTGCAACATTGTCATGGAATTTTATCAGTTTTGGATCTGCTGGGATTTTCCTAGGACAAAAATAAAAATTTTTCCCCGTTTGTCCAAAAATATTAAACTTTTCAATCCACTTTGTTCTAATAACACCTGATGGCAATAGATAGATGAACAATCTCATCAATAAATACATAGTATTCCCTCCCAATTACGATTCTCAATTAATTTAAAAACTCGAAATCAAAATCTTCATCAACCCATGCTTCAAATCCATGTTTTGGTTCCTGCTGTTCCACAGGTGGTAACTGCATATAATCACCATAATATTCTCTTAGATGGGAATCAAAATGAGAGTAGGTATAGCTAGCAATACCTTCAAACTCTAACGGTACTGCTCTTTCAAAATCTGTTTTTAGACAAATCTCTTTTGAAGCTTGATAATCTGCATTTGTTGAAATATATTCAGAAGTTTCATAGTTATATTTCTGTTGCAATTTCAAAATTTTTACTTTATATTTTTCAACGTTTGTCGCTTTATAGAATCTTTGGAAGAAAAAGCCAAAACGTTTTGCAATAGAAGTATGAACGTGATTGAAATCAGCTCTGCAAAGTGCATGCTCTGCTCGCAACAGAAACATACGTGCATAGTATAATTTTTGAATAAAAGGATTTGCACTAATACCATCATATACAAAAACACTGATACCGATTTTTAAGTCTTCTGGTATCTTATATTGTTTTGAGTTCATTTTTGAATGTTCATAGACAATAACAGGGATATAACCGTTAAAATCAGGATTAGTTGCCGGATCAATAATTTTACAATCTGAAGAAATTTTACCACCAGAAAGTGCTATCAATTTTTCATAATCCGTACGACTCATACAAATATCAATATCATCATCCCACGGAATATATCCACCATGTCTAATAGCTCCAATAAGAGAGCCTCCATGTAAGTATACATTTATGTCATTTTTACTGCAAAACTCCATTAACGTTTTGTAAATATAAATACTAATTAATTGCAGTTCTCTCAAAGTATTAACTTTTTTCATACTATCCAATCTATTCTAACTCTCTTAATCTTCAAAAATACGAACAAATTCAGTATCAATTAATATTCCATCGCGAATTGATTTTTTCAAATTTCTAACAGTTCCCTCGCCTGGATACCTTACATTCTCTTCAGAATGGATTTTTCTAATATATGTATCCATTTTTTGGTAAAACTCACTTCCTAAAACTTGCTTAGGATCGATTGCAATAAATGTTTGACCAACATTCATACCAGACTGCGTCTGTTCAGAACTATAAAATTTATTTACAGTATCAGCAAATGCTGCCCCACTAATAACACCAGATAATACGTCTAAACATAGTGCAAGTCCATATCCCTTATGTTCTGCCAAAGGAAGTACTGTTCCTGATAGTGCACAATTGGGGTCAGTCGTGGGATTTCCATCCTTATCAAGTGCCCAACCTTCTGGAATATCTTCACCTAGCTTCTGAGCGATTCCAATTTTTGACTTAGCCACCTTGCTAGAAGCCATATCGAATAAAATCGGTCCCTCTTGCTCTCCTGGGATTGCAATGGATATAGGATTAGTTCCAATTAACGGCTTTTTCCCTCCCCATGGAGCCATTGCTGCAGGTGAATTGCTAAAGGCAACCCCAATTAACCCTTTATCTGATGCCATCTTTGTATATGTAAACGCTGCTCCGAAAGTATTCGCATTGCGTGAAAAGACCGTATGCATTCCATATTTTTCTGCTTCTTCAATTGCAATCTCCATTGCCTTTGTTGCAGTATACATTCCAACTCCATTATCCGCATCTACAACTGTAAATGAGGGAGACGAATTTAGAACTTTCATCGATGGTGTAAGATTGTATTTCCCCTCTTTGACACGTTTTAAATGCGGTAAAACCATTCTTATACCATGCGATTCGATTCCGCCTGCTTCAGTCAAAATCAGATTTTTCGAAATAATTTCTGCATCTACTTCTGACAGTCCTGCCTCTACAAAAAGACTAGTAAGTTTTCCTGATATTTCTTCTATTGATAAATGCAACTGTGACATAAAACTCCTTTAAACCGTTTTATTCGTATTAATATTATCTTCATTCTTCAATACTTTGATAATAGTTGTAAAAAAAATCTTCACATCAAGCCAAAAACTAATATTATTAGCATACCAAATATTCATTTGAATTCGTTCATTCCAATTTACTGTTTTTCGACCGTGTATCTGAGCCCAGCCAGTAACACCTGGTCGAAGCGAAAACATCACTCGCTCTGCATCTGTGTATTCTTCAAACGTTTTTGGATGATAAGTAAGTGGCGGCCTAAATCCGATTAAACTCATATCACCTTTTAAAATATTGATAAATTGTGGCAATTCGTCAATACTTGTCTTACGAATAAAATTACCAACTTTTGTAACTCGTGGATCACCTTCAAACGAGTACTGACCTGACCCCATTTTCTCTGCACCGACAGTCATAGAGCGAAATTTATAGACGGTAAATTCCTTTCCATACCTTCCCAATCTTTTTTGTTTAAAAATAGCTGGTCCGGGAGAATCTAACTTAATCGCTAGATAGGTCAATAATAATACTGGTGATAAAGCAACTATTCCCACTACTGATACTAAAATATCAAAAATTCTCTTAACAATTAAGTATAATTTCATTTCTTTTTATTTCTCACAATCACATCTATTTTTTTTTGCATCGTTTCAAAATTTTCTTCAAATTCTGCGTCATTTAACTCTGATAAATTTTCTTCAAATTCCCTTAATTTTCTTAACTCATTTCTAAAAATATCCTCTATATTCGATAATTCTGTCACTTTCTCAGCATTACAGAAGCTACGTGAAAGAATTGCGCGAGTTGACCCAAGTCTATAATGCTCCTTAACAATCATCTCTGCTGGCAGCTCTCCTAACCCCAGTCTAGCAATCCCACCAAATCCATATGGAATTTTAGCCTTATTTAGTTTTTGTGTAATTTCTGCCACTACACCATTCGTCAGTAATTCAAACATGAATGTTAGTCCCATATCTAAATGAAGATCATTTAATCCAATATGAATTTCATCAATCCCATTCAGTGTTAAAATACTATCAAGGTTATTAAATGCTTCTTTTGTTTCTAATAAGAGAACAACTTTTGCTCTACCACCAACAAAATCAATAAATTGAGATACATCTGCCTTTGTTCGCCACATCGGCAACATAATTAAGTCAGCTCCCGACGCAATAACCTGCTCAATTTCTTGTTTGGAAGAATCATTTAAGGGGTTGACTCGCACTAACATCTCTGAAGTAGTCAATTTGCTAGAAATCAATCTTATATCACTGATCTTATGTTGAGATTGGACTGTGTCCATATTTTTTTGGCGTTCTGCTTTCCCAAGAGTCTCTAAATCTACCCAAATCCGTTCAACACCATACTTTTCAGCAATTAAAGCAACATCTAGCTGATTCGTAATATACATTAATGTTAGTCCCATAATATAATCTTCATCTCCTCTTGTAGCCTTACAAAAGTTCAGTTAAAATGTCGGAAACATTCTAACTTCTGTCAACCAAACTTCTCATAAAATCTGACAACAATACAAACTATTTGTAAATATCTAATTTTTCCGAACTCTACGAACTGGGTCATATCTGTTCACTTTTCGAGGTATTCCAACCTTCCTAGAACTTAAACATCGTTTAAACTCTAGGAAAGTAAAAATAACTTTTACTTTCTTTATTCTTGTTTTGCAAATTCAAGCAAGGCAGTTCTCAGTTCTTCCTTATCTTTTAATAGGAGACCATTGATAAAGGTTTGAACGACCTCTTCTTCTTTATTGGTGACACGACCGACGAAAATCTTTTCGTGAATTTGTTCGCTAACACGTTCTTCAGTGGATAGTAACTCTTCGTAGAGTTTCTCTCCAGGACGAATTCCAGATTCCACAATTCCAATTTCATCTTCTGTATGACCACTTAATAAGATAACTTTTCGAGCTAACTCTAGTATCTGTACTGGTTCACCCATGTCTAAGACAAAAATTTCACCACCTTTTGCCAAATGTCCAGCTTGGATAACCAAACGACTTGCCTCAGGAATCGTCATGAAATAACGAGTCATCCTAAAGTCGGTAACCGTAACAGGTCCACCTTTTCTAATTTGCTCTTTGAATAGCGGAACAACACTTCCACGACTACCTAGAACATTCCCAAAACGGACTGCTGCAAATTGAGTCTGACCTGGCTCGTTTAAACCTGTAACAATCATTTCTGCAACACGTTTAGTCGCTCCCATTACATTTGGCGGATTAACAGCTTTATCTGTTGAAACCATAACAAATTTAGTAACCTTTGCAGTTTTAGCCGCCTCAGCCACATTCTTCGTTCCAAAAATATTATTCTTCACTGCTTCATGTGGATTATATTCCATCAAAGGAACATGCTTATGCGCTGCAGCATGATAAACAACATCGGGTTGATATTCAGCCATTATGCTAAAAATCAATGCTCTATCTTGAATATCTGCAATGAGAGGGACCAACTCAATCTTACCTTGGTACTTTTCCAGTAACTCTCGATGAATGAGATAGATTGAATTTTCTCCATGTCCAAGCAACAACAAGCGTTTAGGCGTAAACTTAGCAATTTGGCGACATAGCTCTGAACCGATAGAGCCACCTGCTCCTGTGACAAGGATTGTTTTCCCTTTGAAAAACTGATTCAATTCATCCTGATCTAAAACAACCTCTGGTCGACCAAGAAGGTCTGCTACGTCAATTTCCTGAAAGGCACTGACAGACATGTTCCCCGCCATAATGTCTTCAATGCTCGGCATATTATTGACGGTCACTCCTGTAGTGTTACAGATTTCAACAATCTTCTCTCTCTCCTTACCATTTAAAGAAGGGATGGCAATCGTCACTTGGTCAACAGCTAATTCTTCTACCAATCGTGGAATATCATTACGATTTCCTAAAACTTTAGCGGTACGGATAAATGTTCCAAGTTTATTTGGATCACGGTCAACTATACCGACAATTTCAAAATTCAATTTTCTATCTTCGACGGTATTGATAAAAATATTCCCACCATCTCCAGCACCTACTACTAAGATTCTTAGTGGGCTATCCTTCTTTCGAATGGCATTTTTTCTCGTCTCATGTAAGACTTTCCAAATAATCCTCGGAGTAATGAGCATTACATACGACAAAAATAAGGATACTAAGATGAAACGATAACTAAAGGTCTGCCATAGAATCATTGAAATGATTAAAAATAATGAGTAAGCGGATATTAAACTCAGTCCTATTTTCACATAACTTTGATACCCAGTATACCTGGTAATTAGCGAAAAAACCTTTAGTCTAACTGAGATAATCAGATAGAATATTAAAACAAATAAAACTGCAAGAATGAAGCGTTCATCTGGAATGTCAATAATAACATCCAAAAACAGCCTGCTCAAAATCATGGAAACTGTAATAAGACACGTATCCATGCACATGAGTATCAATCGTTTACTGTTGCGCTCTAAAAGTTTATCGGTAACAGTTCCTAAATCCATTTTTCTCTCCACAATCTAGAGTAACCAGTTTAAATCGCCTGGTTTTTTAATAGCATAAGAGGATTCTTTTTCAGCAACGCTTTCGCTTTATCTTCGCCAAATTCCTCTGTTATTAACTTATAAGCCTCCCTCATAAACGGAGGTCTACTAGATAAATTATGCATATCACTGGCAACACAATGTACTAAATCCTGCTCTAAAAAATACCGAGTGCGTTTTTTAAATTCTTTTGCTCGATCGCCAATTAAAGCGGGCTTCAGCACATGGTTACTATTTACCTGAGTATAGCATCCCTTGTCAATTAGCTCTTCTACTCTCTCTGCATGAAACGCTAAGGCATCATATCGTTCTATATGAGCAAGTACGGGAGTTAACCCAAGTAGCGTCACTTCGTTCACTGCTTCTTGAATCTCTTTCCAAGGAGTATTCATACTGAATTCCAAGAGAATATAGCGCGAGCCATTAAGTGTTGGTACTTTCTTTTTTTCAAGTTTGCTTAAGATATCTTTACTATAATACAATTCAGCACCATAGCACAATCGTATTTCAGGATAAACTTCTGCTACTGCTTCTTTAAGTTGAAGAAAGTTAGTCATGATAACTTTTTCTGGTGTTTCAAACATTCCTTTTCGTCTATGAGATGTCGCTACGATATAGCGAACACCTTGACGATAAGCTTCGCCTATCAAACTTAGGCTCTCTTCAATAGTTTTGGGGCCGTCATCCACACCAAATATGATATGCGAATGAATATCAATCATATTAATACCTACTTATCAAACTTATACCATCAAGAGGAAATCATTTTCTGCCGTAATTTCCGTAATTTCCATATTCACCATATTTTTCAGTGACCACATCATACTTGTTCAATATAACTCCCAAGAACGGCGTCCCTGTTTGTTCCAGTTGTTCTTTTACTTTCTTAACAGCTGAGCGTCTTACATTCCCAGCTTCTACTACTGCAACCATCGCATCACATTTCTGCGCAATGATAGCTGCATCAATCACCAATCCTAGCGGTGGACAGTCAACAATGACATAATCATAGTAGCGACGAAGTGTAGCTATTAAATTCTCGAAATTCTTACTTTGTAACAGGGCAGTAGGGTTAGGTGAAACCTTTCCTGACTCAATGACGGTCAAGTTTGGAATATCTGTATCGCATAATCCTTGAGACAAGTCTGTTGTCCCTGCTAAGTAATCCGTCAAACCTGTAATCTTTGTAACAGGTTTGAAAAAACCAGACATGACTGAATTTCGGATATCCGCATCCACCAAAACGGTCTTATAACCTGAACGAGCATAGGCAATAGCGAGACTAGCCGCAGTTGTACTCTTACCTTCATTTGACTGAACAGAGGTAATACCAACAACCTTAATATCTGCTCCGCTAAGCTGAATATTAGTACGGATAGCATTGAAATATTCCTCGGTTTTATTTACTATCTCTCTTTTTGTACGTGCAATTTCTAACGTTGCCATATTGTTCTCCTATTTCAATTTCTTCGAATCTGGCACCACACCAAGCAAGGTCAAGCCCATAACTTCTTCCACATCTTGTGGACGTTTTACGCGATCATCCAAAACTTCCATAGCCAAGATAATTCCCGTTGCCAAGATACCCCCAGCTAATAAACCAAGCAAGATATTTCGTTTTGTATTTGGAGTGGTTGGTTCTTCTGCTGGGACTGCTTCTTCAAGTGTCGTCACATCGCTTACCTTGGTGACCTCAACAATCTTTTGTGCTGCAAAGGTGCGAAGGCTATTTGCAATACGTGCCGCTTCATTTGGATCCGCATCACGCACGGAAATAGAAACGATACGAGTATCAACAGGAATAGAAACTGAAATTTTTTCTTTCAGACTCTCTTTCAGATTCAATTCCGTTGCTACTTGTGTCAATACATCTTGTGATAGGATAATTTCCTTATAGTCTTTTACCAAATAGGTACCCGCTTGTAGCTCTTGGTTGGTCAACCCGGCACCAGCTTCTACATTTTGGCTTACTACATAGATACGAGTTGTCGCATCATATTGAGGTGCCACTAAAAAGCTACTGTAAACAAATGCCAACCCCGCAGTCAACACTGCAGTTAAGAGAATTAAAAATTTCTTTCTCCAAATTGTTTTTAGTAAGAATAAAACATCGATTTCGATTGCATTTACTTCTTGGTTGTTCATATTTTCTCCTAAAATCTTTATTTTTCAACAAGTACAGACTGAATCGCTGCCTTTGCTTGCTCCAGACTGTCTTGGTTAATTTCCATCATATAAAGTTGTGATCCAGGCATCGCATAAGAAGATAAATCTGAGCGTCCTGTTCCTGTCAATGCTTGTGACTCTACTGTAAATTGTGTTCCTGACTCTAATTGGGTATTTACCAAGCCCATAATCGTTTCTAAGCTCAAATCTGTTTGGATAGATCCTTCCAAACCAGTTAGAATAGCTTGATAATTCGCTAGATTATCTGGTGAACTCAATTTTTTTATGAGGGCTGCAATGACTTTCTCTTGGTTTTGACCGCGATCATTATCCCCTCCCTCAAGTGAGTAACGTTCCCGAACAAAACCTAGCGCTTGCTCTGCATTTAAGTGAACCTGACCAACAGGAAAATAATAGCCACCAACACGACTTGTAAATTCTTGGGTATTTTCTACATCAATACCACCAACCAAATCAATCAACTGTAAGAAGGAAGTGAAGTTGAGTCGGATATAATTACTGATGTCGATACCATAAAGATTTTCTAAGGTATGCACAGAGGCATTGACACCATAAATCCCAGCATGTGTTAGTTTATCGTATTGATTTTGCCCGCCATCTGCGATAGCAACGTATGAATCTCGTGGAGTAGTTGTCAATAAAATCTTATGTGTCGCACGATTGACAGTCATAATGATATTGACATCTGAACGAGAGACCGTAGAAATCGGTCCATAAGCATCAATACCACTAATATAGATATTAAAGCTATCTCCACTCACCTGCTCAGTAGCTGTTTCAACAGTCTGAGTCACTTTGAAACTATATATTTTTTTCACTTTTGAAGAAAAGTCTGGATCTTCATTTTCTAAAATATTGGTAAAAACCCCGTTGAAGACCATCGCTTGACTCTCACCATTTATCATAGATTGGTAGGCTGTCAGGTAAGAGGTCGCGGGGCTAGTCACTAGTTGAGTAGACTCCATTTTGGATATGTCATCCAATAAAGCGGTGATGTTATCTTGGTCGTATTCGGCAGGAGATAAAATACTAGTAAGCTGACGAACATCCGTAATATCACTATTTGCTGGGACGAGGATGCTCATTTCATATTCTGAAAATGTCGAATTTGAATTTAGTCGTGTCGAAAACTTAACAACTTCTTGCATTCCATATACTCCAACTGAAGTAATAAAGAGTGAAAAAACAAGTAAGAGTGCTGTAAAGACACGCGCTTTCTTACGCCACATCAATAATCCAGTCAATACTGCCACTCCTACTAGCAAAAGCGTCACAATATAATTTAAATACCGGAAATCTAAGATATTATAGCGATACATGGTCACTAAGAATAGACATAAAGTAATGGCGTAAAGTCCCCAAAGCGCAAAATTTATCAACTTGAGCTTAGACGATTTTCTCCGTCCGCTTCTCTTTTTCATAAACAACCTTCCTTTTTACTTATAACTTACCCATTATACCATAGAAATCAAGATTTTTCTAGATACGCTCGACATCAGAAAACGTTATCTTGTTCATTATTTCACATTTTGATTGATCGGATGAAGGTCAGTTGGTTTTCCGTTGATTCGGAAGCACAATATTCAAAACCATCCACCTTAAAATCTTGAATGTCCGATAATTTCTGAATATTGTTCTTAGCCAACCAGGACAGCAATCTTCCTCTACCTTTTTTTGATATAGTCGAGTGAACTTTTAGCTGACCTGCTTTTTCTTCCATGAAAAGAATTTTAACTAATCTTTTCTGAATCTGTGGAGAAAACACCTGCTCAAATTCTGACGAAGCCAACGAGAGAATCAGTTCATCATCACCAACTTCTTGGTCATAATACGGTCGCCAGTACTGTTTCAAAGACTGATTGCCTATCTTTAAGCTCCCTTGAAAATCTAAGCGGTGAGGTGAAATGAATTCAAAAGGATGAATCAATCCGTATAAGGCTGTCGCAACACGAACGTGGTCACGTAGGTAATTTTCTTCTTTCGAACCTATACCTCGCCTATCCATATAACGATACATAAGACCATCATATAACTGCCAGGCTGGATAGGTTTTTGCTTGACCTGTCCTGATTCGATGCCAACGATCAGCTTCTAACTCAGCCTTTTCTTCATTCAATTTATAAAAGGCAGCCATCTTTTTTACATCAAATTGACTTATGGCATCCAGCACCGGCTTGCTTCGATCAGACAGGGGATAAAACGAGGCATTCTCTAGATTTGTATTTACTTCTTTTGCATTAGGTATAATTATTTTCATCACTTAATTATACCATAGAGTAGCTTAATTCCTGAGCCTCAACCCCATTATTCATATATTGTATTTCTGCAACTTTTCCTATATACTAGCTAGTAACATAGTCTATAAAAAAGGGGGCCTAGATGAAAAAATATCAAGTTATCATCCAAGATATTTTGACTGGAATAGAGGAACACCGATTCAAACGCGGAGAGAAATTACCTTCTATCCGTCAACTCAGCGAGCAATATCATTGTAGCAAAGACACTGTCCAAAAGGCTATGTTGGAATTAAAGTACCAAAATAAGATCTACGCTGTCGAAAAAAGCGGTTATTATATCTTAGAAGATAGAGATTTCCAAGACCATACTGTAGAGCTCAATCCTGCAGACTTTCAAGAATTACCCTATGAAGATTTTCGGATTTGTCTAAACGAAAGTCTTATTGGGCGGGAAAATTACCTATTCAACTACTATCACCAGCAAGAGGGATTAGCAGAATTGATTTCCTCCGTTCAAAGTCTGTTAATGGACTATCATGTCTATACAAAAAAAGACCAGCTGGTTATCACAGCTGGTAGTCAACAAGCTCTATATATTCTCACACAAATGGAAACCTTGGCTGGAAAAACGGAAATCTTGATAGAGAACCCTACCTACTCACGAATGATCGAGCTCATTCGGCATCAAGGAATCCCCTATCAAACAATTGAACGGGATTTAGATGGAATTGACCTAGAAGAATTGGAAAGTATCTTCCAAACTGGAAAAATTAAGTTTTTCTACACAATTCCTCGCTTGCACAACCCTCTCGGTTCAACCTATGATATAGCAACAAAAACAGCCATCGTAAAATTAGCAAAGCAATACGATGTCTACATCATTGAGGATGACTATTTGGCAGATTTCGACTCTAGTCATAGCCTACCTTTACACTATATTGATACAGATAATCGTGTCATCTACATAAAATCTTTTACACCGACACTCTTTCCTGCCCTCCGAATCGGTGCAATCAGCCTTCCTAATCAGCTACGTGATTCCTTCATCAAACATAAGAGTCTAATCGACTACGATACCAATCTTATCATGCAAAAAGCTCTCTCACTCTACATTGATAACGGTATGTTTGCACGGAACACACAGCATCTTCATCATATTTATCACGCTCAGTGGAATAAAATAAAAGATTGTTTAGAGAAATACGCTTTGAATATCCCATATCGAATTTCCAAAGGGAGCGTGACCTTTCAGCTAAGCAAGGGGATTCTTTCGCCTAGCGTCCAACACATGTTTGGAAAGTGTTATTATTTCAGCGGACAGAATGCTGATTTCTTACAGATCTTCTTTGAACAAGATTTTGCAGATAAGCTGGAGCAACTTGTGAGATATTTGAATGAATGAAATCTAATAGCCTCATGCAAATAATCCCCCTCGAACTTAAAAGACGAGGGGGATTATTCTATAGTGGAAATTACATCCCAAAATTGTTATACTCTTCGAAAATCAACATTATCCGTTGTCAAGAGCCTTGATGAGTGAAAAGATCCAGTGGAGGTTTTCAGCCTGTTACCTTGAAATAAGATAGTAACAGAGTTCTATCTTCGACTTCATTTCCTAGGCTACTTTTGATTTTCATTGAGTATTACTCTGTGAATCACGCTTTCACTTCATAGCCCATCAAAAGTCCGCCTTCTTCAGCATAAAAACTGCATAGACCTGATGTTGCAACTTCGTCAATCACAGCCGTTGGAAAACTTGCTTTTACCAACTCTGAGAATTGTTGGAAAAACTTGGCATTGTTGCGGTGGGCCATGACAATTCGACCACCATCATAGCCTGCTTTTTTCATTTCTTCAAAGGCTGCTGTCACAGATTTCTTATGACCACGCGCCTTTTGAAGCAACTCTAATTTTCCTTCAGCACTTGCCTCACCAACCATACGGATATTGAGAAGACCAACGACAGTGCCTACCAATTTGCTCAGCCTTCCATTCTTAACAAGATTATCAACCTTCGCTAAAACAAAGAGGAGCTTACTGTGTTCCCGATAGTGAGTTATCGCTTCTACTACTTGTGGAAAATCTAATCCTGAACCAATTAAGCGATTGATTTCGTCTACAAGTAAATCCATCTCCCCACTGGCTGACAAACTATCTATCAAATGGATATTGACATTCGGATGCTCTTCGATATACATATCCCTAGCTACACGTGCCGCATTAAAACTACCCGATAGCCCACCTGTAATCGTCACAACGATAATGTTCTCAGCTCCCTCAAAAGCTGCCTGATAAGCCTGCGGACTTGGACATGCCGACCCAGCTGCAGACTTAGATGCTTCCATCACCTCCATCATGTGATCAATATCCAAGCTTGCATCATCAACAAATGCTTGATCTCCAACTTGGATGGTAAGTGGCACACTAATAAATTCCGTATCCGGAGCTAGATTAGCTAATTGACGATAGTCACAGCCCGAATCTGCAACAATTTTCCATTTTGACATAATATTCTCATTTCCAATTTTACTTTTTTATTTGACAATAAATCTCTATTTACTTACAATTATATCATTAAACTACCCTATCTGAAAGCATTTTCTTTCAGATGTGACACTCGGAAAAGGAAAACTATGGCAGGTCGTAAAATTTCACCCCAATCTTTGAAAAACCTCTATCAATCAAATAAAGAAGCGAATCAACTGACTAAGGAATCAATAGAAACTGCTCTGCTATTTCTCCTAGAGAAAAAGGAGCTCAAGCAAATTTCGGTATCTGAATTGGTTCGTAAAGCGGGAGTTTCTCGTAACGCTTTCTATCGCAATTATAAGTCAAAAGAAGAAATTTTAGAGATTTATTACGAACGGACTTCCAGCAACCTTAAAAAGAAATGGCATGATTTGCAGGATAAGGTTCAAAAGGACGGCGTCAAGCAAAGCTTTGCAGATTTTGTCCAAGAACAAAAACGTAAGGCAGAGCAAAGCAAAACCCTGTCCAACGTCAGTCAATGGATCAAGGAAAAAACAAAACGGGATTAAATGTCCCGTTTTTTTGCTTGCTTTCTATTTTTTACCCAATTTTCTCGTCTTTTTGAGGGCAGCAGCGACTGCCTTGATGATGGCGTAACGGAAGCCTTCTTTTTCAAGAGCTACCACGCCTGCGATGGTCGAACCGCCTGGCGAAGTCACTTCCTGTCTCAGTTGGGCTGGGTGCTTGTCGCTGTTCAAGACCATTTGGGCGGTACCTGTTAGGGTTTGAGCTGCAAGAACTTTGGCGTCTTGAGCCGTCAGCCCGTTCTGCACACCAGCATCCGTCAAGGCCTCAATCATCTGATAGACAAAGGCTGGACCGCAGCCTGCGATAGCCGTCGCTGCGTCAATTAGGCTCTCTGGCACCTGTTGGACCTTGCCTGATTTTTCTAGGATTTGTTCCAATAGCGGAGCGAGCTCTGGATTGACCAAGCTATAGGTTGTCATGCCTTGGCCGATAGCGACAGGTGTGTTAGGCATGATACGAATGAGTTTATCTGCCGATATAAATTCTGCCAGGCTGTCAATGGTCACTCCCGCTGCCATGGAAATCCAGATTGCTGAAGGATTCTGGCTAATCTGATCCTGCAAGCCTGACAAAACGGACTCAATCAGGTGAGGCTTGACCCCTAGGAAAATGACCTCGGCCTGCTCTGCTATTTCCCCATTAGAAAAAAGCTGACCGCCCACCTTCTCTTGAAGAGCCTGGGCTTTTGCTGGGTTGTGGTTGCTGAGGAGGAGCTGGATGTCTGCCTGCTGGCTGACCGCTTGGGCCAGGGCCGCTCCCATGTTGCCCAGTCCGATAAATCCAATCTTCATCTTGTCCTCCTAACGAATGTGGCCGTCGCCTGTGATGATGTACTTGTAGGTGGTCATCTCACGCAGGCCCATAGGACCACGGGCGTGCATCTTCTGGGTGGAAATGCCCAACTCGCAGCCCAGACCGAACTCGCCTCCGTCTGTGAAACGGGTCGAGGCATTGACATAGACTGCTGCCGAGTCCACATGGAGTGTGAAAAGTTCAGCCGTTTGGCTGTTTTCCGTCACGATGGCCTCGCTGTGCCCTGTCGAGTGTTGAGCGATATGACTGATAGCCTCTTCTACGTTTGAAACGACTTTGACAGCCATGATATAGTCTAAAAATTCCGTGTCAAAATCTTGGTTGCCTGCCGGTGTGGATTGGTTGAGAATTGCTTGTGCTTGACTGTCGGCACGCAACTCCACCTGACCAGTCAGAGCTTCTTCCAAGCGAGGTAGGAATTGGCTAGCGATAGCTTCATGGACTAACAAGACTTCCGCCGCATTGCAGACTGAGGGGCGACTGGTTTTGGCGTTGACCACAATCTGAAGGGCCTTATCCAAATCCGCATCCTTGTCCACATAGACATGGCAGATGCCTGTGCCTGTTTCGATAACTGGCACAGTCGCATTTTCTACAACGGCTTGAATAAGCCCTGCACCGCCACGTGGTACCAACAAGTCAATCTTGCCTTTGGCAGTCATCAACTCTGTCGCAGAGGCACGACTGGTGTCTTGAACCAACTCAATGACCTTTGGAGAAAGACCAGCCTGTTCCAAACCAGCCTTGAGGGCTGTGACAATGGCCTGAGCCGAATGAAAGGCTTCCTTGCCTCCACGCAAAATGACTGCGTTTCCGCTCTTGATTGCAAGAGCAGCGGCATCTGAGGTCACATTGGGACGGCTTTCGTAAATCATTCCCACCAAACCAAAAGGAATGGACTTCTTGCGAATCTGCAAACCGTCTACCCGAGTGGATTCTTCCAAGACAAGTCCGACAGGATCTGGCAAGCCAATCAAGGCACGAATGCCATCCGCCATGGCTTCAATCCGTTCAGCAGTCAGGAGCAATCTATCCTGCATCACCTGGCTAATCTTGCCTTGGGCATTTTCCATATCGATGGCATTGCCAGCTAAAATTGCCTCAGTCTGAGCAACCAACTGGTCTGCCATTGCTGACAGGGCCTGGTTTTTCTGTTCTGTTGTCGCTAGATTGATTGAAGCCTTGTGGGCCAATAAACTATCTAATAATGCTTTTGTTGTTGTCATAAATTTCTCCTATTTAGTCTTTCAGTTTGCTCGTTCGTCAACATAATCAAGATAAACTGAACGACTATAAGCTCACCCAATCGTTGCGGTGAATCAACACGCCCTCCGCTCTGCCATTTGCCAACTGGTCATGCAAGTCCTTGGAGGACAGTTTAACCCGCCCTTTACCAATCAAACGATGGTCTGCTTGACTATAAACCTCTACGACCTGCCCCACTTCAAAGTCTCCTTCGAGGGCTTTGACACCAGTAGCTAACAAACTCCGTCCCTGGTGCAACATAGCATCAACTGCTCCTGCATCCACTTCAACCGCCGCGTCTGTCCGAGCATAGAAGGCCATCCACTGCTTACGTTGGTTCATGGCATGGTCATCTGCTAAAAAGAGAGTGCCACGATTGGCCTGGGTGACTGCCTGTAAGAGAGCGGTATCCTCTTTTGAAGAGCAGATAAAGACAGGTACGCCTGACTTGGTCGCAATCTGGGCCGCCTGCAATTTGGTGGTCATGCCACCTGTTCCGTTAGACGAGCCTGCTCCTGCTGCCATGGCAAACAAATCTTCCGTAATTTCCTTAATTTCAGGTAAGTGCTGGGCTGTCGGATCGCTGTTGGGATTGGCCGTGTAAAGTCCATCCACATCCGTCAAAAGCACCAAGAGGTCTGCTTTCAAGAGAGAAGCCACCTGGGCAGACAAAGTATCGTTATCCCCCACCTTAATCTCCTCAATGGCAATAGTATCATTTTCGTTGATAATAGGAATAGCCCGTTGCTTGAGCAAGACCTGCAAGGCCTGAGAAGCATTCTGATAACGTCTGGCATCCGCAAAATCATCCTGGGTCAACAAAATCTGAGCCGACACAATACCGTCTTTCATCAGATTTTGCGTGTATTCCTCAATCAGCAACCCCTGACCAACAGCCGCAGAAGCCTGCTTTTCCGCAATCTTAGTCGGTCGCTTGTCAAATCCCAATCTCCGAAAACCAGCAGCAATCGATCCTGACGTCACCAGCACAATCTGGTAGCCCTTCTGGTGCAACTGAGCCAGCTGATTGGTAATCCGAGCAATCTTGATACGGTCCAGACTGCCATTTTCTTGCGTCAGAGAACTCGTCCCAACCTTAAATACAATTGTTTTTTCTGTCATAATCTCTTCTCACAAAAACTAATATTTGGAAAATTATACCATATTTTAATCATAAAGAAAATCACTGTTATTCAGCAAGGAGAAAGGGAATATGAGTAGCATTAAAAAACGCTGGAAACAAAAGGAAGCCTTGCGGCTCCCTTTCAACTTATTCAAAAAAATCTTGAATAGCTCCTTCTATTTCTTTCGCATCCACACTTAGCATTGAATAATCTTTCTCAAAGAAGGACAGAATTTGCCGTCCATAGCGTTTGGTGTGAACACGCGGGTCCAAAACCAAGACTAGCGAATCTTGTTTGTCATGACGATTGGTACGCCCGATGGCTTGTTTGAGCTTAATCATCATCATAGGCAGGCTGTAATCGTAAAATGGATTTTTCCCTTCCTCACGCAGATGGTGATTAATTTTTTGCACAAAACGGTCTTTGGGATTGTCGAATGGCAGTCTTGTAATGACCTGAATCAATTGGTCCTGGCTGGCAAAGTCAACTCCCTCCCAGAATACGCCTGTGCCGAGTAAAATTTGGCATTCCCCTCGTTCAAATTTGCGTTTGAGTGTCATTTCCTGTCCATGCTTGTGCTGGGCTAGGTGGGGAATGTTATTGTCTTCTAACAAATCCGACACCTGCAAGAGCAGAGAAATCGATGTGAACAAGACCAAAATCGGTCGTCCCAGCTCTGCTATTTCTCCTAAAGTAGTAGCCAAATAAGCTGCATGCTCCTCCTTGGTCCAAGCCAGGATGTCGGGGAGATGAGTCGGAAAAAGTAGCTGCTGGTTGGTCACTGCCTGCGTTGGAAGCAAGTCCATGGTGAATTGCTCAAAGCCCAGCAAATCCGCTAGACTGACCTTTTTGCTGATGGTCAAGGTGGCGCTGATGCAGAAAATCTTGGTGTCTGGCAGGTAGTTGGTCGCATTTAGGAGGCTGTCCTTGGAGCCCCGCAAATAGGCAAGCCGCTTTTCTTCTAAATTTTTCTCCTCCAACCAAAAGGTATCGTAATAGTCTATGAGCTGATGCAAGTCGTTCAAATCAACATCTCCAAGCTCCACCAGGTTCTGACCAAGTTGATGAAGTTCAGCCTTTTGAACCTCTCGTTGACCATGCTGGCGAAAACGACTCAAAAAATGGTTGAGTTCAAACTGGCAAGACTCATACAAGCGTTGGTCTAGGAGCTTATCTGCCTTATCTTTCTTGCTCTGCAATGCTTGCAATAGAGCCGTTATATCCTGTGAATCCGTCACAAGATTTTCAGCAGCTAAAAGGAATTTCTGGGCCTCGTCAATCACCACCAGACGCTTATCCATGAGAGGGTCTTGATCCTTAAGATGGTTGAGAAAATAAGCGTGGTTGGTAATGAGCAATCTACTAGAGAGAGCTTGTTGGTTCAACCGTTGCCAAAAATCCCAGCCCCAAAAAAGACTTTCAGTCTCCAAATCGCCATCGTGGGCAATCTCATCAAAGTAAGCTTGATAGCGTTGTTTCTGCTTAAGCTCATCCAAATCACCTGTCGTGGTTTCGCATAACCAGACAAGCACCTGCATTTTGAATTGATTGACCAGGCGATTATCATCCTGCCTTTGCAGGGTTCTCCAGTAGCTGTCTAACTTGATAAAATGCTTGGGCGATTTTAGAGAGACAATTGGAATACGAAATATCTCTTTAAGCTTGCTCCCTTCCTTTTCCATAATCTGCTCTTGAAGGAGCTTGGTCGGTACGGTGACCAATAAAGGCTGGTCTGACTTAGCAAGTAAAGGCAAGAGATAACCGTAAGTCTTCCCCAAGCCTGCCTGTGCCTGTATAAAATGCACTTTTTCTGCATCTGCCAAGCGTTTTTCGACCACTTGAGCAAATGCAGTTTGTTTTTTGCGTTCATGCAAGCCGAGAAGGGCAATATTGGTCGAAAAATCTTCAGATAATCGGTAGGCCGACTTGATTTCTTCTGGCTTTTTCAAGACCAAGCCATGAATAGATTCTAAATCGTATGATAGGTTTTCTGACAGAACAGGCACCATTTCATCAATGACCAGACGGGATTCAAAGAGCAGATTGTCCGCCAAATCAAGAATCTTTTCAACAATAGACCTGGGTAAGCTCTTTATTTTCTCTTGAATTTTGATGAGCAAGCGCGCCGTAGCCATGGCATCTGATATGGCCGTGTGCGCCTGGTCCAAACCAAGTTCCAAATGCTCTGCAAGATTTCCCAAGCTGTATTTTTCAAAAGTCGGGAAAAATAGCTGTGATAATTCCACCGTATCTACACGTGGCGTCAACAGTTCATAGCCTTCAAAAAAGAGTGCTTCTGCCAAGAGATTGGCATCAAATTTGACATTATGGGCTACAAAAATAGCATCTCCAATCATGTCATAAATGGTACTTGCTACCTGACCAAAATCCGGAGCCTGACTTAGCTGTTGGTCTGTGATACCTGTCAGATTCTTGATATGGTCATCCAGTAGCTCATAGGGATTGATGTCCGTTGCGTAACTGTCAATGATTTCTCCATTTTCAACGAGAACAATCCCGATTTGAATGATTTTTGCATCGGTACCTGTACCAGTTGCTTCCAAATCCACAACGGCATACCGATTGCTTGTTCTTGTGTCTTTCATACTGTTCATTATAGCATATTCCCTCTCATGGAAAAAGCTCCAAACAAATTCCATGAAGAAGACGTGTTTTTTTGTTAGACTAGTAACATCAGTAACTGTTAGAAGAAGGAAAAAGAATGATTATTCACAAATCTGTCAATCCTGTCGCTTTTCAAAATACCTACTACCTTGAAAATGATACCCATCTGATTATCATTGACCCTGGAAGTGACTGGACAAAAATTCAAGCAACTATCGAAAAAATCGGAAAACCAATTTCGGCTATTCTCCTGACTCACACTCACTATGATCATATTATGAGCTTGGACATTCTGCGTGAGACATACAATTTCCCACCTGTCTATGTGGCTGAAAGTGAAGCCAGCTGGCTCTATACACCAGAGATGAATCTATCAGGTCTACCTCGTCATGATGATATGGAAAATGTAGTCTGCCGACCTGCTGAAAAAATCTTCCAATACCAAGAAGACTACCAGTTTGACGGTTTTCATTTCAAGGTAGTTCCAACACCTGGTCACTCTATTGGTGGTGTTTCCTTTATCTTCCCAGAGGATGAATGTGTCATCACTGGCGACGCACTTTTCCGCGAAACTGTGGGACGTACAGACCTGCCTACCAGCAATTTTGACGACTTGATTGCCGGTATCAGAGAACACATCTTCACCCTGCCAAACCACTATACTGTCCATCCAGGTCACGGTCAAAACACCAGCGTTGGACATGAGAAAAATTTCAATCCATTTTTTAGAATGTAAAATAAGTACTGCCCAGTTCTGATTGAACCAGGCAGTTTTTTTATTATTATTCATCTAATGCATGTTCAGCTATGACGATTGTTTTTCCAGCTATTTCTTTGACCTCACCAGTTGGACAAAATCCAACTTTGGACCAAAAATGACTGGACTGAGGATTGCTTTCTACATAGCCTAGACGCACTTTTTTGAAGTGACTTGCTAACTGAGATAGGAGCTCCGCTATGATCTTTGAGCCAAGACCCTGACCAGCCAATCTTGAATCCACCATAAAAAGTCCGATATAGGCAACCTCTGCAGTCGGATAGCCGTCGATTAGGTCTAGGATGGCAACCAGTCGCTCTTTGTCCCAAAATCCTAGAAAATACTTATCTGATAGCTCCTTACCTGGTGGACAATCGACAAGGTCATTGGCCAAACTTTCCAGACTAGGTAGGGGAGGAAAATGTTCAAAATAGAGGGGATTGGTCTGGTAGAGGCCCAAGACCTGCTCCAAGTCGGCTTCAGTTAGCTTTCGCACTTGATAATGATTTGAAAATGGATTAATCTTCATCCTCTTCACTCCGACTAGGCTCCCCAATCGTTTCAAAACTTGCTCGACTATCCGCTGCCAGAGCCTCTTCTTCATAGGCATTGATAATCTGGGCAACAACTGGATGGCGAACCACATCCTTAGCTGAAAAATGTACGAAATCAATCTGTGGAATGTTACTTAGTTTCTCCGTCGCATCAATCAGGCCTGACTTAACCTTGCGTGGCAGGTCAATCTGACTAATATCCCCATTGACAATCATCTTGGAATTAAAGCCCAGACGGGTCAGGAACATCTTCATCTGCATAATGGTGGTATTTTGCGCCTCATCCAAGATGACAAAAGCATCTTCCAAGGTCCGCCCCCGCATATAGGCCAGCGGTGCAATCTCGATAATCTCGCGCTCCATTAGGCGCGTGGTCTGCTCCTTGCCCAAAATCTGGTAGAGGGCATCATAGACAGGACGCAAATAGGGGTCTACTTTTTCTTTTAAGTCCCCTGGCAAAAAGCCTAAACTTTCGCCTGCTTCTACCGCAGGACGTGTCAGGACAATCCGCTTGACCTGTCCCCGCTTTAGGGCTGTTACAGCTAGAGTAACCGCCAAGAAGGTCTTACCTGTACCAGCAGGACCGATTCCAAACACGATGTCATGACGCTTTACGCTGTCCACGTAGAGTTTTTGTCCAAGGGTCTTCACGCGAATAGGTTTGCCGTAGTTGTCCTTGATGATCTCTTCTTCGTAGAGGGCAACGAATTTTTCAATCTCATCATTTTTGACCATGGAAATGGCCGTGACCACATCTGGCGTATTGATGACTAAACCACGACTCACCAAAACAAGAAGAGACTGGATGACAAGACGCGCCTGTTCAACATGGTCTTCCTGGCCAATGACCTGAACTTTTTCCGTACGGGCATGAATAACCACACCTAGTTCCTGTTCCATCAATCTCAGATGGCGTTCATTCGAACCAAATAGACTAAACGAATCATCTGGATGCTTGAGTTGAATATCAATTGAATGTTCTAGCAAGAGTTGCTCCTTTTCCTGTGCTTTTCTCTATTATAACAAAAATAGCCCAAACAAGGCTATTTTGTACTATTTTATCCATCAATGTCCCAAATAATCTTCCCAAATCGCATCAAAATCAGACATGGAAAAGGCAAAGCTGGCCGATTCCTCCAAAAATCGACTAACTTCATCGAAATTATCTGATTGCTTAGGAAAATCAGATTCATCAAAGGCATAATCTGCCAAGATAGCTACTGGTTCATTACTTTTCGGGTTGCGCTGAGTCATCAACCAAGAATAAAAACTTCTTCTCACTACATCTACTTTCTATGATTTTTTTCGTAGAGCTCTATATAGCGCTCCATAGACATCTTACTAACCAATTCCCCTATCAATTCATAAGGAATATTCTTGGGATTTTTCATGCGAACACAGGACTTGCCCATATCCAGTTTGGTAGGCACCTGTGCTTGATAAGCAGCAACGAACCAATCATTCAATTCTTGGTCCATATAGATTCCCATGTGGTAGAGGGCGATGTGGGCCGTTTGTGATGCCAAGGCAAGGAAAGGCAGGGGCTCTCCTGGTGTGCAATGATAACCATCAGGGTAGGCAGTAAGCGGCACATAATAGTTAATCATACCTCCCAAGATGCCTACTTCAAAACCAGCTGGTAACTGTTCCACAATCACTTGATGGAGCCGTTCAACCGCTTCCTTCCGATTCTCAGGCAAGGCAGCCATATATTCTTCAATCGTTTCCACTTCAATCAGCATGACTTTCTCCTATCTCAACCCCAGCATACTTTCCTTGGCGTGAACCATGTCTGTTATCATCTGACAATATGGCGTAGGGATGCCTGCTCGCTTACCTTTGAATACAACTGCTCCATTCAGATAATCAATTTCTGTCTTTCGACCATGTTGGACCAAATCCTGGTGCATAGATGGATAGTGATTGGAAGCCTTCTTCGAAGCATCAGTAACATATTTCCAAATAGCTTCTTCGTCAATTCCATCTGCCTCAGACTTAGCAACAGCAATAAATTCTTTGAAAATCCCCTGTACTAGATTCAGTCCAGCCTCCGTACCAAATAATTCACCAATTGTACAGTCTAAAATGGTACAAGTTGGATTCATCACACCATTGACACAGGCTTTCTGCCAAATAGCACTGACAACATGATTGTCATAGGTCACATTTAGCCCAGCTTCATTCAGCATTTCAATAATATCCGCAACTGATTGCTCATTACCAAGAATATGCTGAACAGACATAGAACCCGGACCTTCTAAGTGAGCATGTCCAGGACCCTTTAGTCCCGCCAACCACATGGTCACCCCAACCATGATACTTTCATCTGGCACGTACCGACGCATGGTCGTCGCATGCCCCAAACCATTCAAGAGACTCAAAACCTTGGTAGTTGGACCGATTATCGGCTTAATATCCCGCAACATCTTTGGCAACTGATCAGCCTTTGTCAATAGAATGATAAAATCTGCTTCTCTCGTTGCTTCGGTCGGTTTCATGATAGGTAAGTGTACAGTTTCCTCTACATCTCCAGTCACTTTCAAGCCGTTTTCTCGAATCGCTTCGATATGCTCTTCCCAATTATCCAACAAAATCACTTCATGATTTGTCTTAGACAATTGATAACCAAACCGACACCCCATTGCCCCACTACCAGCAATATATACTAGCATAGACGCCCCCTACACCAACTCTGTTCCCAAAGAATCCTGTTTAATTTTCCCAGCCTTCATCAGACCACCAAGAGCTTTTTTGAATTGCCCTTTGGAAATACCAAAGGTGGCCTTGATGTCTTCCGGAGCAGACTTATCGTTCAAGGTCATGAAACCTCCATTGCTTTCCAGATAAGTCAATATCATCTGGGCATCATTTTCCAGCATCTCAAATGAACGTGGCTTGAGTGACAAGTTCAAGGTCCGATCAACTGCACGGTAGCCGATGACACGCGCCTCTAAAACCTGACCCAAACGTGGTTCCGCAAAGCGTTCGCTCGGATGGATAAAACCAAGCATGTTGTTGTCTGGCAAATAAACAAAAGTACCATTCATTTTCAAACGATATACAATCGCTCGCAGATTTTGGTTTTGCATATTGTCATAGGCAGGTCCAGCCATTTTCTGAAAATCTTCCTGAAAAGCTGGCAGAGCCCAAATGCGGTCCTTCTTATCGACGTCTAATTTGACGTACAACTGATCCCCTTTTTTCGGCCAGAGTTCCTTGATTTCAGGCAAAATGTCTAAGGAAACAACCACTTGCTTGTCTGGCAGACCTGTATCCACAAAGACACCCAAATCCTTACGTACCTCTGTGACAGTTCCCCAACCAAAGCTGGTACGACTCGCCCCAACTTCCTTAGTTGTCAAACGGAGTTTTTGTTTCATATCGGTATAGGCAAATCCCTTAACAGATTGACCTAGACTATGTTCTCCTTCATCCTTAGAAAGAGCAAAGGTTCTACCCTCTTTTTGGACAAAGTAAAACTGATCGTTTTCGTCAGTCACTAAACCAACGATATACTGTGCTAATAAATCATTCATGATTTTCTTCTTTCTGATTAAAAAGTGGGGGAAGTCTTGTCTAACTCCCCCCATTAGATTTCTTATTGGTTCACCACTGGAAGTTAGACAGCCCGGTGATGATCTGTTTTTGTAGCCTAAAAACGTGTTGATTAAACTTCCAACAATTCTTTTTCTTTGTCGGCAGTCATTTTATCAATTGTCTTGATAGCATCATCTGTTACTTTTTGAATATCTTTTTCAAGTGACTTCAATTCGTCTTCAGTGATTTCTTTTGCTTTTTCAGCTTTTTTTGCTTCATCCATGGCATCACGACGGATATTGCGGATAGCAACTTTTGAATTTTCGCCAACTTTTTTCACATCCTTCGCCAAGTTCTTACGCGTTTCCTCTGTAAGGGCAGGAATAACCAAACGGATAACAGTACCATCAGATTGAGGCGTCAAACCAAGATCTGAAGCGTTCAAAGCACGCTCAATATCCTTCAAGATTGACTTATCAAACGGAGTAATCAATAGAACACGTGCTTCTGGCACTGTAATACCAGCCAACTGGTTCAATGGTGTTGGAGAACCGTAGTACTCAACGGAAATACGGTCCAACAAACTAGCATTGGCACGGCCAGCACGAATGTGGCTAAATTCACGTGCCAAACTCTGATGAGATTGATTCATGCGCTCTTGCGCTTTAGCAATAATTTCTTTAGACATAAGACTTCCTTCTTTGTATTTTTTTACAGTTTTTTAGTTTACTTTTAGTACTAGGCAACGAGCCACAGGCATAATTGAAGTTAGGCAAGACAAGTTCAAATACTCCAGTGGAGTATTTGAACTTGGAAATAAGGAAACAATATTTCCTCGATCGTCGAAGTACATAAAAGAAAAATTAAATGACGATATGATTTATTTTTCTTCTGAAGAATTTGAAACGGTAGTACCGATTGGCTCACCGAAGACAACACGTTTAATATTTCCTGGTTCATTCATATTGAACACGACCAAATCAATATCATTGTCCATTGAGAGAGTTGATGCCGTCGCATCCATAATTTTCAAACCACGACTAATCACTTCACGGTGGGTCAATTCATTGAATTTAACTGCATTAGCATCTTTCTTCGGATCAGCATTGTAGACGCCATCCACACCATTTTTAGCCATCAAAATCGCATCCGCTTCAATTTCTGCAGCACGAAGAGCCGCTGTCGTATCCGTTGAGAAATACGGAGAACCAATACCAGCTCCAAAAATAACAATGCGACCTTTTTCAAGATGACGAAGAGCACGACCGCGAATATAAGGCTCTGCAACTGACTGCATCGCAATCGCTGTCTGCACACGTGTATCCACACCAAGCTGTTTAAGGGAATCAGCCATTACAAGAGCATTCATAACAGTCCCCAACATGCCTGTATAGTCTGCTTGAACTCGATCCATACCCGCTTCAGCAGCAGGTTCTCCACGCCAAAGGTTACCACCACCAATAACAAGGGCAATCTGAATACCTGATTCTGCGACTTCCTGAATCTCCTTTGCCATTTCCTGAACAGTTTTAAGATCAATACCGACACCACGTTCACCAGCCAAGGCCTCACCAGATAGTTTGATTAGAATACGTTCGTATTTAGGTTTCATCATCTCTCTCCTCTTTTTTATCCCTACTATTCTACCACAAAAACCGTTTTTTTTATACTGAAATCTCCAAGAAAAAAGGAAAATCCTCAACGAACTTTCCTTCTCACATTCTAAAACGCCTCTTTTTCCCTGCTTTTCAATAGTAGAAAATAGAGATTTTTAAAACAAACTAGCCTAGGCGCAATTTCCTCCGTAAACTCTGAGCCCGACTTCCAATTAAACGATCTAGCTGACGAGTCTTCAATGTCAAGATGACAAAAACAAGCATACCTGCTCCACCTGCAACAGCCAAGTGGATAAAGCTAGATACATAGCCATTTGCTGGAAGGATAAGATTCAGGACAAATTCAATCCCCCATACAACGAGTCCCATTACGATAGAAATCCAACTAATGGTCGCAATATCTTTTATCACTAGTCTTTCATCAATATGCAGAACCTTGTCAATTCGTCTATAGAAGAGATACAGCATAATTCCCAACCCAAATATCGTTGAGATAAAGCTACCATATACCTTAAAGACATAGATCATTGGTACTTGTAAAACGATTTTCACTAGCATCCCAATCAAGAAATAATAAATCGCTCTTCTATTTTCAAATATTGCTTGAATGACTACACTAATGACAGAATATAGTCCCAGAGGTAAAATTAAAAATAAGTTCCAAATGAATAGAGTAATGGCGATCGGCTCTGACGGTCCGTAAAAAATCGTATAGAGTGGCCCAGCTAACAGGACTGTCCCAACAATTGCCGGTATAGTGAATATAAAGAGTAATTGTAGATTATCCGCCACTAAATGAGACGCCGCCTTCAAATCTTTCTTGACAAATTTCTCTGTAATCAATGGAATAGCAACACTTCCCAAACTCAGTGAAATCCCGATAATCATCATCGTAATCTTACTTGGATTGGCAGCCATATACGAATAAAGTTCCAAAAGTTCCGAATTACTGTAATTCGTAATTCTTTCCATAACACGAATAAATGTGACTTGGTCAATAAACTGCAATAATTGAATCGTTAGACCTAAAATGATAATTGGAATCGCATCTCGAACAGTTTCCTTAATAAGTTGACCTGTATCCAAAGAAATCTTTTGTTTCTTAGCATGAAGCAACTTACCAAGGTAACCTTGCTTCCATAAAGTATAAACTAAAATCCCAACACTAGCAATCATCCCGACAAAAGCTGCAAAGGTAGATTGGACAACCGCTTCAAGATAGTCACCGCTCCCCAACTTCATAATCATAAATGTTGCTGCCAGTATCCAGATAACCCGTACCAGCTGCTCTGCAAGCTGACTGATCGCATAGGGCTTCATATCGTGCCGACCTTGGAAAAAACCACGCAAGATACTCATGGCTGGGAAGATGAAGAGAGGCGGGACTAGACTATACATGACTGGAAGTAACTTTTCCTTCGACCCCGATGCGTCTGCCAACCACGGAGCACTTAGATACATGACCCCTGCAAAGACAGCTCCAAAGACCAACATGAGCTTGAAGAATTCTCTGACCAAGTAGAGCGACACCTCTTCTTTACCCAAGACATTGTATTTAGCTACTTGTTTGGCAATAGCTGTCGGAAGACCAGCTGTTGAAATCAATAAGAAGTTGGCATAGATTTGATACCCCATACTAAAGAGGGCATTGGCTTCAGCTCGATATTCCCCTAACCAAATATACCAGGGAATAACATAGGCAACACCAAGCAGGCGACTAAGAATATTTCCAGCAGTCAACCAAGCCAAGCCTCTGGCCATTGTCGCCTGTTCTTTGGACTGCTGCATTTCAACTTTTTCGGACATTTTTCTATTACTTTCTATGTAAATATAAGACAGGAAAAACTCATACTCTTCGAAAATCAAAATCAGACGTTGTTGACTTGATTTGATGAACTTCAGTTCTATCTGCATCTACGTCGCCTAGTCTAATTCTGATTTTCATTGAGTATCAATTATTAATTTCTATTTTTGGATTTTCACAAAGTCTAACTCTTTCATTATAAACTTTTATCATACCAAAGTAAAAGAAAAACCCACCCATAAGGTGGGCAAGTCAATTAATTATCAATTGAATGATATTTCACTGTCAACCCTCGTTGTACAGCTGGGCGTTGGGCTATTTTCTCTACCCAGGACTTTAGATACTTGTAAGAATCAACATCTAAAAATTCTGCCGAACCTGGATATAGTTCTCCTTGCACCAAGCGACCATACCAAGACCAAATAGCGATATCAGCAATAGTATAAGTGTTACCTGCTACATATTCTCTAGTCGCCAATAGCTGATCCAAGAGATCTAGCTGACGCTTAGTTTCCATTGTATAGCGATTAATCGGATATTCTTGCGCTGTCGGAGCGTAATGGAAGAAATGTCCAAATCCTCCACCAACAAATGGAGCGGCGCCAGTTTGCCAGAAGAGCCAATTAAGAACCTCTGTCCGCTCTGCCCAATCTTTTGGTAGGAAGGCGTCAAACTTTTCTGCCAAGTAGAGGAGAATATTGGCTGATTCAAAGACCGAAATCGGTTCTTGCTCGGAAT
The DNA here is from genome assembly GCF_019754175.1 of Streptococcus sp. 2018162. Classification (NCBI taxonomy): domain Bacteria; kingdom Bacillati; phylum Bacillota; class Bacilli; order Lactobacillales; family Streptococcaceae; genus Streptococcus; species Streptococcus sp. 2018162. The sequence goes on from NZ_JAIJZP010000010.1 coordinate 35,913, forward strand.
AATCTACCATAGCTGGTATTTTGGAGTTCGGGTTGATGGCAACAAAATCGGAGCCAAATTGATCTCCTTGACCGATATTGATGAGAAAGAGGTCATAATCAGCTTCCGAAATACTCAACTCTTTCAACTCCTCCAACATAATAGCAACCTTAATGCCATTCGGAGTCCCCAATGAATAGACTTGGAAAGGCTTCTCTCCCTTTGGTAGGTCTTGCTCAAAGCGACTGCCCGCTGTTGGACGGTTGCCGGAACGGTTGTCATTTTCATCTTCCCACTTCCAAACGAGTGGTTTTGTATATTCTGTCATGTTTTCTCCTATTTTACCTTTCCTGGAAAAAGACTGGCATAGCGATAATGGTTTTGAACCTCTTGAAGGTAATGGGCTAGTTGCACCAATTCCTTAGGCGCTCGGCAAGTCAGAGCTGTTAACTCTGCATTGATAAAGCGACTTAAGTGTCCTGCCAGTATATAGAGATTTTCCTCCTTGTCCAGCTGACCTGCTACCTCCAATATTTTTTCACGCAGGGCTTCTGAAAATGCTTCCTGCGGAAGGTTGTAGGCTGCAGAAAGGTATTTATAAAGCTCTTCTTTCTCTGCTACTTTCATTGGATAACTCCTTTTATGTAAATTGAATATAGTATAAATCGAAATCAAGTGCTTGTCAAGAAAATCTCAAGAAAAAAAGATTGCCCTAAGACAATCTTTCTATTGATTAAAGTGAGTTAGGATCAACTTTGATACCAACACCTTGTGTTGTTGTGATTGATACTGAAGTCATGTAAGTACCTTTAGCTGTAGCTGGTTTAGCTTTAGCCATTACATCGTGGAAAGCTTTGAAGTTTTCAACGAGTTTGTCAGCGTCAAATGATACTTTACCGATAAGAGCTTGTACGATACCTGCTTTGTCAGCACGGTAAGTGATTTTACCACCTTTAGACTCTTCAACTGCTTTAGCAACATCCATTGTTACTGTACCAGTTTTAGGGTTTGGCATCAAGTTACGTGGACCAAGTACACGACCAAGACGTCCAACAACTGCCATCATATCTGGAGTTGCGATAACAACGTCGAAGTCCAACCAACCACCGTTGATTTTAGCAACGAGGTCATCTTCACCAACAAAGTCTGCACCAGCAGCTTTTGCTTCTTCTGCTTTAGCACCACGTGCGAAAACAAGAACGCGTGAAGTTTTACCAGTACCGTTTGGCAATACCATTGCACCACGGATTTGTTGATCAGCTTTACGTACGTCGATGTTCAAGTTGTAAGCAACTTCAACTGACGCATCAAATTTAGCGAAGTTAGTTTCTTTTGCAAGAGCAACAGCTTCTTCTACGCTGTAAAGTTTTGTGCTGTCGATTTTTTCAAGAGCAGCACGCAAGTTTTTGCTTTTTTTAGCCATGTTATATGTCTCCTTGTAATCAGATAATCTTGGGTGCTACTTAGTCAGTAACAGTGAATCCCATAGAACGAGCAGTACCTTCGATCATACGCATTGCAGCTTCAAGAGATGCAGCGTTCAAGTCAGGCATTTTAGTTTCAGCAATTTCTTGTACTTGTGCACGAGTAACTGTTGCAACTTTAGTTTTGTTTGGTGTACCTGAACCTTTTTCAACACCTGCAGCTTTTTTCAAAAGAACAGCAGCTGGTGGTGTTTTAGTGATGAAAGTGAATGATTTATCTTCATACACAGAGATAACTACTGGGATGATCATGCCAGCTTGGTCAGCTGTACGAGCGTTAAACTCTTTTGTGAATCCCATGATGTTGATACCTGCTTGACCAAGTGCTGGTCCGACTGGTGGAGCTGGAGTAGCTTTACCTGCAGGAATTTGAAGTTTTACGAGTTTTTCGACTTTTTTAGCCATGATATAAAATCCTCCTATTGTGGTTTTGGCGGTAATTAAAGATTTTTACCTCCCACAAATATGTGTTTTACACATACCTTTTCATTATACACGAATTTCAAAGAAATGCAAGCTTTAGGTTTACTTTTTTTCACATTTTTTATAGAATGAATGTATGTTTGAATCGATTATATTTTTAAAAATAGTAGCCTTTCTATTTATCTTTCTAACCTTGGCCATTTCGATAATTGCTGTCAAGTTTTTTAGGTTGCAAAACCGAGGATGGAACTTTGCAGACATTGCCTTTCCTCTCTATGCAATTGAATTTTATCTGATTTCGGACAAGGCCTACTATAACAGTCTGCTGCCTCAGCTTGTCCTAGCTCTCTCACTACTGGCGATTGGTCTTTGTGGTTTCTTCCTTTTAAGGAAAAAGAATTTTTTATATCGCCGTTTCTTCAAGGTTTTCTGGCGAGCTAGTTTTATCTTGACCTTTTTGATGTATCTAGCTTTGGTTATTGCGGTCTTCACTTTAAAATCCTAAAATCATCCATCCTTTCATAGATGGCATAATAAATCCCCATTGCAGGCGCAGCGGGGATTCTTTTTTTATACTAAATCAGACAAGGCGACGTAGATGTATAGTTGAATGAATTAGCTTTCAGACAAAGAACTGAGGTGCAGGTTGCTAGCACAGCCTAGTGGCTGTGCTAGGTTGGAGATATAACTTGCAAAGCAAGTCACTTCTACAGAGTACGGCAAGCCGAAAGTGACGATGTATCAAAGTTAATTCAAATGACTATAGATAGAACTGACCTTCATCAAATCAAGTCAACAGCGTATGATTTTGATTTTCTAAGAATATTATTTAGTTGTCATATTGATAGGCCTCTCTGGACATGAAAAGATGGACTTATTCATGAATTTCTAGAGGGAGGCCATCTGGATCAAAGAAGAAGGCCATTTTTTTACCATCAAAATCATCTGTTCGCAGGACTTCATGTCGGATGTCCAGACGGTCAAACTCTTCCAGACAGGCTTCCACATCTGCAACCTGGAAGGCTAGATGGCGTAGACCTGTATGTTCAGGATGAGGCATGGCTGGTCTCAGCGGAGCATCTGGTTTGATGAAGATTTCCAAGATCAGATTGCCTTTTTTGACATTGAAGAGAATATCATTTTTCTCTGGGCGAATATGTTCATCCACCTGTTCAAAGCCTAGTTTTTCAACATAAAATTCTCTTGTTTTGTCATAGTCACTACCGATAATTGCAATATGATGAACTGCATCAAATTTCATTATTGTGTTTCCAATACCTTTCTAGGTTTTGTTCCTTCAGCTGGACCAATGACACCCGCTGCTTCTAGCTCTTCCATGAGGCGTGTTGCCCTGTTAAAACCAACAGACAAGCGTCGTTGAATCATAGAGGCGCTGGCTTTTTGTGTCTCAACTACCAAGGCACGTGCTTCGTTGAAAAGCGGATCTCCTCCAGCATCACCAAAACCTGCATCGCCATCACCTTCTGCCACTTCACCAGGATCAAAGGATTCATCATAATCTGCATCTGCCTGATCCTTGATAAAGCCAACTATTGCTTCTACATCATCATCGGATATAAAGGAACCTTGCAAGCGGACTGGATGGTTTTCATCAATCGGTTTAAAGAGCATGTCACCGCGGCCCAAGAGTTTTTCAGCACCGTTTTCATCTAGAATCGTCCGACTGTCTGTACCGCTTGATACGGCAAAGGCGATACGAGATGGTACATTGGCTTTAATCAAACCTGAAATAACATCAACAGATGGTCGCTGGGTAGCAAGAATCATGTGGATACCTGCCGCACGAGCCTTCTGTCCCAAGCGAATAATGGCATCTTCCACCTCCTTGCTGGCTACCATCATCAAGTCTGCCAACTCATCTACGATGACCACAATGAGAGGAAGTGGAATCTGTTTTTCTTCTGAACGGCTATTAAATTCTTCGACCTTCGCATTATAACCTTCTAAGTTTCGGACACCAATCTGGCTAAACAACTCATAGCGTTTCTCCATTTCATCCACTACTTTTTGAAGAGCTCGAGCAGCCTTGCGTGGGTTGGTCACAACGGGAATCAATAGGTGGGGAATATCATTATAGACCGATAATTCGACCATTTTGGGGTCAATCATCATGAACTTAACTTGGTCTGGACCAGCTTTCATGAGAATTGAAGAGATGATACCGTTGACAGCAACAGACTTCCCTGAACCAGTTGAACCAGCCACCAATAGGTGGGGCATACGTGCTAGGTTAAAGGAACGGACGGAGCCATTGACAGCCTTACCGAGAGGAATTTCCAGAAGCTTGTCTGGGTCTGTTTTAGATTGTTCCCAGAGCTCACGGAAAGGTACTGTAGCCACTTCGGAGTTTGGAACTTCAATACCGACCAGAGATTTTCCTGGGATAGGAGCTTCAATACGGACATCTTTAGCCGCAAGAGCGAGAGCCAAATCATCAGCTAGGTTAGAAATCCGATTGACTCGGACACCGACTGCTGGTTTGACCTCATACTTGGTTACCGATGGTCCAATCTCAGCACGCTCAACCACCACCTTGATTCCAAAACTGGCAAAGGTGTCTTCTAAAACTTTAATATTCTGGCGAACAATCCGTTTTTCATTGGACTGACTCTTAGCTTTTATAGGAGCAAATAAGTCTATGGACGGAAGTTTATATGCTAGTCTCTGCTTAGGCTTGAAATCAATTTGCACATCTATCTCGTCCTTCTCAAACTCATTTGTTTCAGAATCCTGGCTTGACGAGTTTGATTGTGCTGGTTGGTCATCTTCTGCCAACATAATAGGAAATTCATCTTCTATGTCTAAGTGGTCATATTCTGAAATAATCGGTACTTGAACAGGCTCTTCTTCTAGGATTTCACCCGTTTCTAAATCGACATGTCTATCTACCAGTGCCAAAGCCCGAGCTGACTCTTCCTCTTCCTCTAGACGAAGGCGTTCCTCTTCTAGACGAGCTAATTCTTGCTGACGTTTTTCTTCTCGTTCTGCTTTCTTCTGTGTTCGAAGCTCTGCTCTTTTTACCTGCGTCTCCGCCAACTTATCTTTGGCAACCGCCAAGCCATCGGCAACATCATAAACAGACCATGGGCTTACAAAAAAGATACCAAATGCTATCACTAGAAGACCGATGAAGAAAGAACCGACATTTGCAAAGAGGAAGGAGACTGGCAGATAGAAGATACTTCCAATCATCCCTCCGCCTAGAAATGCTGTTACCTGAAACTTAGCTAGGTCTGACAAGGCCAATTTTAGAGTATGACCGAATAGGTCACTCCCTTGATAGGTCCAGTCTAAATGAGCCTGAAATTCAATTAATAACCCGATAACAATCAGCCAGAAGCCCGATATGGTCCCTTCTCTTTCGCGTAAGACTTTGGGAATAAGAAGGTAGATAAATGCACCCGCCAATAATAGATAGGCCAGACTACCAAATAATAGCCGGAAAATATTGTAGCTGGTCACGCCAAACACACCTAAGCGACTGGCTGCAAAGGCAATGAACAAAAGCCCCAATACTCGAAGAGTAATATTTTTAACACGTTCTTGCTGTGCTAATTCTGCCTTGGTTGGGCGCCTCGTAGCCTTTCCTTTTTTACTTGTCTTTCTCATAGATACCTCAACTTTCTCAATCTCTTTATTTTATCATAATTGGGAAGAATTTTCATGATAGAAAAAACCCTGCAAATACAGGGTTTCTTTTGGAGTGAAAGAATAATTTAAGAGGGCAAATAATATTATAGAGCGTTTAGAATAATCTGACCTTCTACGTAGAAGGTTGATGTCAAGGTTTCTTGACCATCGTTAATAAAGATTTCCAAACAGTTGGTGTCAACCAAGACCTCTAGCTCTGTTGCTTGAACCGTGACCGCTCGTCGAACGGTTGACCATTCCTCTTCACCAGCTTGCTGGATCTTGAGAGAGCTGCGGTCAATGTAGACTTCTTGTTTGGCTCTATCATAGCCAAATTGAAGATAGTCTTGGTCTGCTCCCAGTTTCAAGTCTAGACTATCGTCCAGTTTGAGAGAGAGCTTACTTGGTCCTTGAATAACTTGACCAATCTCCATGTCGTCAAAGCTGTTCAAGATACTTGCTGACAAGACCTGTTTGAGTCCATTCTCACCTTGCTTGAGCAGACGAGGCAGGGTCATTTGACCATACCACTTGTGCCCAAGGTCATTGGTTACAAGCGGACGACCCCAGGTATGCATCCAGGCTATCATGACACGCTCCCCTTCTGGACCTTCAGTCGTTTGAGCTGCATAGAAATCATGCCCATGGTCGATTTCCTTGAAGGAATCTGCCACAAAGACTTTCTTGTCCCAGTCCACATGACCAGTCACAAAGATATTGGAATTGATATTGACAAAGTCATTGTCTTCTTTTTGATAGCGCATCGGCGAAACAATCAGGTATTCTTGACCATCTACTTCAAAGTAATCAGGACATTCCCAAACGTGACCTTGGTGGGCTTGGCCTTTTAAGAAGATAGACTCAAATTGCCAGTCCAGCAAATCGTCAGAACCTAGTAGGACAATACAGCCGACACCGTCTTTATGCTTGGTCGCTACAACGGAGTAATAGCGACCATCTTTCTCGAAAATCTTTGGATCACGGAAGTCATTGGCGATGACTTCTTCTGGTAGAAGTTCCTCCGTTGCGACAGGGTTCTGAGCGATTTTTTCAAAATGAATACCGTCTGTCGAATAGGCCATGTTCTGCACCTGTCTGACAGAGCCATCTTCATTGACGATGTTGCCCGTGTACATGAGCCAGAGGGTATCTTCTTTGACAATAGCAGAGCCCGAGAAACAGCCATCCTTATCGTAGTCCTTGTCTGGAGCCAGGGCAACTGGGAGATGTTCCCAGTTGACCAAGTCCTTACTTTTGGCGTGGCCCCAATGCATTGGTCCCCAAACACTTTCATAGGGATTGAATTGATAAAAGAGGTGGTATTCTCCTTTGAAATAGACAAATCCATTTGGGTCATTGATCCAGCCAATTTCTGGAACGAAATGACGTTCTGGTCTAAAAGTCGGATCAAGGGTTACTTTTTCTGTTTGAATATATGCATTGGCTTTTTCAACTGTTTTCACAGGCAGCCTCCTTTTTGATTACTGATTTTCTTTGTACTGATCGTAGTATTTTTGCTTGATAGCTAACCAGTCAGACAGACCGTAGCTTTCCAATTCTTTCAAATAGCTATCCCATTCTTCTTCGATACCGCCGTTGACAATCCATTCTGCACGTTTGCGGTAGATGAAATCGTTCATATCTGCTTCAACTTGAGCAATCTTATCCAAATCTTCTTGTTCCATGAAGACACGAGGGTAGATATCGTCATTTGTCACATAGTCAAGATAGGTTTCGTGCATCAAGTCCAAACGCCATTTAGCATCGTCTGGCATGGTTGTCACAGTTCCATAGTATTCATCAAGAATTGCAAGCGGTCCACCAACTTCTGTCTTCTGACGCAATTCACCCGGTGCAGTACCGTTCAACGGCAAATGTTTCAAGCTATCTGTAGCTTCATCGTATTCGAAGATGTTTTGTTGGTTTTCATCACCATAGGTACCCCAGTTATTTTGAACAGATTGGAGCGGAGCGTATTGGGCATCAATCCACTTGGCAGTTAATTCCAAGTTTTTATTGGCTGATGTGATGACCATGCGGTCACGTTGGAAGCCCATACCGTTTGTACGAGTAATGTGCTTGGTTCCATCAGGACCCGCCAAGACTGGCAAGATGTCATAGGTATCGTTCATACCTGTCACATTTGCCTTATCCCAAGTAAAGTAAACACCGTAGAGATTTTCACTTCCTTTAGAGATGTAAGTGTTCCAATCTTGTTCGAACGCTTCAGGATCTAGAAGACCTTTTTCTTGAAGGGTACGCATAAATTCAACACCTTCTTTATAGTCTTCATTGTCCGCTGTGAAGTCAACAGTTCCGTCATTGCTGACAACTAAGTGGTCATCATTATCACCGACACCGAATGCACCAAAAAGAATTTTGAAGTCCTCATTTCCTCCACCATTGATGAAGCCCATTGGAATTTCATCCGCCTTGCCGTTTCCGTTTGGATCCTTGGTCTTGAAGGCTTCAAGGACCTTAATCAAGTCGTCCGTTGTTTTTGGCATTTCAAGACCGAGTTTGTTCAACCACTCTTTGTTAATCCAAGCGATATCGTTAACGGTGTGAATTGATTCCTTACCTTCCCCCAACTCTTCAATCCATGGGAATGAGTAGATATGGCCGTCTGGAGCCGTAATCATTGAACGGTATTCTGGGTTCTCATCAAGAATTTTCTTGAGGTTTGGCATATGCTCATCAATCAAGTCTTCAACTGGTACGATGACCCCTTGCTTAGCCCAGTTCATCAATTCCACATCAGAAGCCCCGTCATTATGAATAGCATCTGGCAAATCACCTGAAGCAATATCTAAGTTCCGTTTTTCACCAAAGTCTGACTGATAATTTGTCCAGTCAATATGAACGCCTGTTTCCTCTTCTAATCGCTTGAAAATTAATTTTTCATTCGGATCTGCTGGAGCTAAGGGCGAACTTGCAGTCATAAACTTAAGCGTAACTGATTTTTCCAAAGGAAACTGAACATCCTTTAATTCATAATCAGGGCTTGATGCGGTATTTTTTGAACCACAAGCAGCCAATAAAACGGTACTTGCAAGAAGCGTAACAACTGTTTTTCCAAATTTGTGTTTCATCAGAAACAACCTCCTATTTTGTTTTCTTAAAAATAATTGATACTTATACTCAATGAAAATCAAAAACAGACTAGCTCCAAAGGTTTGGGGAACCTTTGGAGGTTAGAGATAGAGCGAACGTAGTTCGTTTCTACTCACGCAGATAGAACTCTGTTCCTTTTATATTTCAAGGAACAGGCTGAAAAGATCCACTGGATCTTTTCACTCATCAAATCAAGTCAACAACGTCTGATTTTGATTTTCGAAGAGTATTATTAACCTTTTAATGAACCAGCCATTATACCCTTATCAAAGTATTTCTGGAAGAATGGATACATGACAATGAGTGGCAAGCTAGAGATGACAATAGTCGCATACTTGATCATTTCTGCGATTCGTTTCATTTCATTCATAGCAGCCTGGGCACCAATCATATCCTTGGCAGGCTCACTCTGAATGAGGATTTTACGTAGCACGAGTTGGAGTGGTTCCAAGTCTGGATCCTTAATGTAAATCATGGCGTCAAAGTAAGAATTCCATTGACCGACAAAGGCATAGAGGAAGAGGACAAACATAATTGGTTTTGCCAACGGAATCATGATTTTCCAGAAAATCTGAAATTCATTGGCCCCGTCCATTACCGCTGCTTCTACCAACTCATCTGGTAAGCCTTGGAAATAGGTCCGTGCCAAGATGATATTCCAAACATTGACTGCACCAGGGATAATAATGGCCCAAACGGTGTTCAGCATTCCCAAATCTTTGACCAAGAGATAGGTCGGAACAAGTCCACCTCCGAAGAACATGGTGAAGACGAGGAAGGCATTAATCCATTTTTTCCCGACCAAATCCTTCTTAGAAAGGGGATAGGCAGTCATGACCGAAATGGCTACGGTCACAAAGGCAAAGGAGAAGGAATAAAAGAGGGAGTTGAAAAATCCACGTAGGATAGACTTGTCTGAAAATACCCGTTGGTAGCCTTCTACTGTCCAGTCCTTTGGATCAAAGCTAATTCCCTTGCTGACCAAGGCCTGTGGGTCCATGAAGGAAGCTACTAAAATGTAAGCCATAGGCACAACTGTTATGAGAACAAGAAATGCCAGCAAGATTTTATTGACAATCAGCATTCGCTTGTCAAATTTTGTGTACATTTGTGTATTCATACGAACCTCCTATAAGCCTTGTCCGTCGTTAATGCGTTGGACAATCTTATTGACTGCAATCAGCAGGATAATATTGATAAGTGCGTTAAATAAACCAACCGCTGTTGAATAAGAGTAGTCACCTGACACCAAACCGATTTTATAGACATAGGTTGAAATGATTTCAGAACTGGTTAGGTTGAGGGAGGTCTGCATCAAGAAGGCTTTTTCATAACCAACGTTCATGATGCCCCCAGCTGCCAGGATAAATTGAATGACCATGACTGGTTTCAATGCAGGCAAGTCAATGTGCCAGATTCGTTGGAAGATATTGGCACCGTCTAGTTTAGCCGCTTCAATTAAGGCCGGATCAACATTGACCAAGGTAGCCGTGTAGAGTGTTGATGCCCAGCCCATTCCCTGCCAGATACCACTTAAGATATAGAGCGGTCTGAAGAAGTCTGGGTCTGTCAGGAAGTTGGCCTCAATACCAAATAGACTAAGGATTGAGTTGACTGGCCCTCCTACTGAGAAGAAGAGGAAAATCATACCAACAATGACAACGACTGAGATAAAGTTTGGAGCATACAGCACTAACTGAATCCGTTTTTTAGCCTTATCACTCAATAGTTGGTTGAGCATGATTGCCAAAATAATGGGTGGGAGAAATCCTAGTAGTAGACCGTAGACGCTCAATTTCAAGGTGTTGGCAAGTAATGTGCCGAAATTTGGAGAAGAGAGAAACTTGGTAAACTCTTCAAACCCAATCCACTCACTACCAAGCACCCCTTTTAAAGGATTATAATCTTTAAAGGCAATCAAGACCCCGTACATGGGGATGTAACGGAAGATGAAAGTCAAGACCAAGCCTGGTAGTAACATCAGTAACAAGAGTTTCTGTTGCTTGATTCGATCCAAGAGCCCAGCTTGTTGCAGTTTTGATGTTTTCATAAGAACTCCTTTTTGAAACGTTTCAAATTTATTGATTTTAGAAAGAGGATGTGAACCTCTTTTTTGAAACGTTTCATTTTTCTTGTAAAAATAAAACCAACTGTTTATTGATGATTTTATTTTATCATTGTAACCGTTTTCTGTCAACTACTTTTTTAAAAATTTTTTGTAGTTTTTCCGTCCACATAAGAAATTGGTAACGTAACTTGGAGGGGACGCTCTCTTTTCTCGATGACATCGACTAGACAGGCAACTGCTTCTTGGGCCATAGCCTCTAGAGGCTGACGAATGGTGGAAAGTTCTAAAGAACGTTCGCTTGCCAACTGAATACCATCATAGCCGATCACCTGCACATCTTCTGGAACCCGTCGTCCCAGTTTTTCCAAGACAGCAAGTGTGTCTAGGGCTACAAAATCATTGATGGTGAAAATGGCATCAACCTGTGGATTGTTAATCAGAAACTCTTCGACTTGGCCGACAAAGTCATCATATGGCTCTTCCAAGTCCAAGACCTGACAAGGAAAACCTGCTTCTACAATCCGCTTTTCAAAGTACAATCGACGCTTTTTGGTTTCATTGATGGTTTTATTGTGCCCACCGATAAAGGCAAAATGGCGACCTCCTTTTGCAATCAAGGTATCCGCTGCCAGTTCCGCACCAGCTTGGTTGTCCGAACTGACACAAGGAATAGCCTTATTTTCATAGGTGCGGTCGATACTTACAAAAGGAATATTGGACGATAGGTAATCGTCAATGGGACTGTAGGTAATTGCAATAATGCCATCCACCTTATTTTGCTGGAGCATGGTTAGGTAATCCAGTTCCCGTTTGGGTCCTGAGATATTGCAGAGCAAGAGCTTGTAATTCTTCTTACTTAAAGCTACTTCGACATGATAGGCAAACTCTCCAAAAAATGGATGCCAGACCGTAGGAATAATTAAGGCAATGGTTTCCGTCCTGTTCTTTTTCATCCCACGTGCATAAACATCTGGAATGTAATTTAATTCCTGAATGGCAGTCTGAACTTTTTCAAGTGTGCTTTCCTTAATACCAGGCTCCTTATTAATAACTCGAGAAACCGTACCAACACTGACACCAGCTAGTCTTGCTACATCTTTCATAGTAATTGATTTTTGCTCTTCCATTGTTTGCTCCTTTCTATTTCGTTTTTGAAACGTTTCAATATTTTATATTAGAATACCATTGATAACGTTTTCTGTCAAGAAAAAATAGACCAGCCTTGCCAGTCTACATCTTCTTCTTTGGGTGTTTGTCAATGACTTCTGGGTGATTTTCCAGAGCAGCTCTGCCTTTTTCCGTCAGGGCATAGCCACGGACAGTAAAATAAGGAGCTAGTTTTTCTTCTGTCAAGTGGTCCTTGAGGGCAGTGTCGAGGTCGGCCGCCTTCATCTTGGACAGACCGGTCACGCCTTCTGCCTTGAGGATATTCTTCTTGGCAGTGGAGGTAATGTGGTCCAGCGAATCAAAGGCTGACTCTAAATAAACATAGCCTTCCGCCAACAACTTTTCCATATGGGCAGGTCCGTTGATGCCGTAAATGTACTCAAAATACTTGGAATAGGGCGTCGTAGTTGTAAAAGTGCCAAAATTGACACGCCAGAGGAGGATAATGTCCCCTGCCAGCAGACCTTCTTCTAGCCGAATCATATTGCGTTTGGGAACGGGCTTGGCCTCCAAAAGCCAGGCTGCCAGGTCACGTTCAGGGGAAATATAGGGCTTGACCTCATGGTCTTTGTACATTTCTTCAATCCGATTCTGAATTGACATTTATTTTACCTCTTGTACTGCGTAATAGTTGCCTTCTTCGTCGCTAAAGTTGAAAGTTTTCATAAATCCAAGATCCATAACTGGGTTGGCATTGACACCGCGTTCGATAAATTCTTGGTAGGTTTTTTCAACATCTGCAGATGCCATCAAGATGGATGGAATACCAAGAAACATCTCTGGATGCATTTCAGCAACTGCTGCCTTATCATGAAGAACAAATTGAACATCGCTATCTACTTTTGGCGCGATAACATAAGAAACTTGCGGACCTTGTTCTTGGCGTTCTACACGCTCAAAGCCAACTTTTTCATTCCAGAATTTTGCAGCTGCTTCAGGATTATTGACATACAGCATAACCTGTCCGATTGATTGAATCATTTTAAATACCTCTTTTGTGTTGTACGAATATCTGTTTAGACCATTATACACTATGTAGGGATATTTTCAAAAGAAAAACGACTCTTAGAGCCGTTCAAAACCTAGGAAGCGAGTCCCCTGAAAATGCAGGTTGCCTACATCTCCCTCTGCCAAGAGGGCATACTCGTCCGAGCGTACACGGAACTCCTGCCGTCTTCCCTCCCATTCAAACGTTACATAATAATTGGTTCGTGCTACTTCATTACCAAAAACATGAGTTCGTTTTGAGACAAGCTTGGCCCTGTAGGATTCTTTTGGGGCCTGATTGTTATGGTGCCATTCCATAAAATTTTTAATAATATGGAAACAAACCGTCGCTAATATGATTGCAGAAAAACTGTAGAAAAGGACCGTATGCCATACTAGGCTTCCATCTGGGCCAAACAAGTTCTCAAACATCACTATTCTCCTTTTTACATTTGTGAATATAGTATATCATATTGTTGAATTAGATACACTTTTTATACTAGATAAAAATTGAAAAAATCCATATTTCATGGTAGAATGAGCATAATTTTGAACAAGACAAGAAAGGATTTTCAATGAAAAAAATACTAGCTCTTGCTCTGGCTTCGAGCATCTTGCTAACTGCCTGCACAAACAACTCGACAGCTAATAGCTCATCTTCTACAGCATCTAGCTCTAGTTCAAGCTCGACTACGACAGCTGACACAACTGCTTCTAGCCAATATGCCAAAGATTTGGCATACGCCATTAACAATCCTAAAGCTACATTCCCCCAACTTTCCAATGAAATTGGTGAAAATGAGGCTGCTGTTAAAATAAAAACAACCGAAGGGGATATTACTATTAAACTTTTCCCTGAACAAGCACCGCTAACTGTGGAAAACTTTCTGACTCATGCCAAGGAAGGATACTATAATGGAACGATCTTCCATCGTGTCATCAAGGACTTCATGATTCAAGGTGGAGATCCTCTTGGAAATGGTACTGGTGGAGAGTCTATCTGGGCCGGAAAAGATACTACTATCGATGCTGGAAGTGGTTTTAAAGACGAGATTTCAGCTTTCCTTTATAACATTCGTGGCTCACTTTCTATGGCAAATGCTGGTGCAGGAACAAATGGAAGTCAGTTTTTCATCAATCAAAATACAACAGACATGTCTAGCCAACTTTCTAGTTCTAGCTATCCTGGTAAAATCATCGATGCTTATAAAAACGGAGGCAACCCAAACTTAGATGGCAAGCATACCGTATTTGGTCAAGTCATCGAAGGGATGGACATCGTAGATAAAATCGCTTCCGTCGAAACAGATGATAGCGATAAACCTAAAACAGATGTAAAAATTGAGTCTATTGAGATTCTGAAAGATTACACCTTTTAAAAAAGAAACAGAGTGCCCACCTCCTGTCGGAGAGTAGGCACTCTGTTTCTTTTATCACGTGAAAACCAGTTACTGTTTGCTAGGGTCTTTCAGCTTACTCTTACTCTATAAAGAAAAATTATCGGTATTCGGAAAGAAGAAAACAATCATCCCTAAGTAACAAAAGGAAGACGAAAGACATAAATTGGAGATTATGTTATGAAAACAGGGGTGTCAACTGTTTTTCACGAGTTTAAAGACATTATTTAAAGAAGCCAAGCTGGGTTAATTTCTCTCATGACTTTTACGCGACGGCTTCATTTTTCCGCAGCATTTCTTTAGCAATATAGCCAAAAAGATAAATGAAAGAGGTATTCCAATAAATAGAGGTATGTAATTGACTGGAAGGTCCGCGACTTGCTTCACTTCTGCTTCCATTATCTCCGCTTTGTATGGGATACGATGTCCCCTAACCAAAATCCTGTGGCTATTTACCATATAAGGTGTGCAAGTCACCAACGTAACATAATCCTGTCCTTCAACAATCTGTAGGCTACTAACGTCACTAGGATCAACAACTTGAATCTTGTCTACTTGGTAGGCATGAATTTCAGACTCTTTGAGCTCAATATAAAATCTATCCCCTTCAACCAGGTCTGGTAAGTCTGTAAACAATTTAGCTTCGGTCAAGCCACGATGTCCAGAAATAACCGAGTGCGTCGATTCTCCACCGATGGGGAAGGAGGTCCCTTCTAAATAGGTTGCACCACGCGCGAGAAAGTCCTCCCTGGTTTGGTCAAAAATAGGCAATCTGATTTGGATTTTAGGGATAGAAATAACGCCCAAAACGTGGTCTTCATAGACCGTTTTTAAATCTTCAACTTTTTTGGCCTCTTCGGAGAAAGGATCAAATCCGGGAGATATATTTTGATAGGCAAATTGCTTATTTTTTGCCTCCATTTCGGCTAATTTTTGTTGATATTCCTCGGTACTTTTTTGATTTGCTTGCTGCTGGTAATGTTGAATGATTTGTTGGTTCATCAAGTCATTCAAACTATTTCTAATGAATGGATAGGAGAGAATGCCAATACCACAGGCCAGAACGACCCCCATAACAGTATCCACTATTTTTCTTTTTGTATTTTTCTTGGTTCGCTCCATATTCTCCCCTGTTCATTATCATTATACTGCTTTACGACGAGACACAAAATAGGTACCTGCAAGAGCAATCATTACAGCTCCAAGTGCAACGAAAAGAACAATTCCTGTACCACCTGTAGAAGGAAGGAAACCTTTCGGTGTATTGACGAGTTTATGCGGAGCTCCTGTAGTAGTCGTATAAGAATTAGCTGTTACTTCAAATTGAGTGTAGGCTGCCATACCAGTCGGTAAAGCGTAGCCCTCTGGAGCTTTTGTTTCTTGAAGTTGGTAGGTGCCATATTCGAGACCTTTTACATCCACAATTCCTGTTGAATCAGTTGTATATTTTGTTGCTTCTTCATAAGAAGTAACCCATTGACCACCCTCGGCACTTGCTTTGAAGTATTCTGCAGAATCAGTAGTATTTTTGCGAACGACGAATTCTGCTCCCTCAAGAGTTTTAGCCTCATTGTTCACGTCAACTTTTTTAAACTTATAACCACCTGTTTTTACTGTTTCAAAATCTTCTGGTGTTTCTTTGTCCCATTTATTAATACCTGTAGTACCATCGTTACCAAAAATTGCTTTTGCGGTATTGACGATGCCCGTATCAATATATTGGAGGGAATGAATCTTCATTTGATAGCTAAAAGCAATTTCTTTATTGGCATGACTTGCTAATTTTTCAATACCTACTTCTGTTAATTTCGTTGTGACAGTGGTTTTACTACCTTGTTCTGCTACTGTTACAGTATAGTCCTCAGTTGCTACCAATACAGGACCGTCTGCCACTTTTACTGAGTAAGTAGCTGGTTCATTGATAAA
Source organism: Streptococcus sp. 2018162 (assembly GCF_019754175.1). NCBI lineage: Bacteria > Bacillati > Bacillota > Bacilli > Lactobacillales > Streptococcaceae > Streptococcus > Streptococcus sp. 2018162. Next base: position 52,109 of record NZ_JAIJZP010000010.1, read on the forward strand.
GACAAGTTGGTCTGTTTCAAAACTATCTACAAATTGGAAAACATTGTACAATTTTTTAGCCACACCATCGACTAATTTGGTTGCAGCGATGTCTGCTGGGATGGTGGTTTTTAATTTATAATCAATGGTTTGTCCAATAGAGAAATCTGTTTGTTTTGCACTATTTTTTTGACTGGTAATATCTTTGTCAAACGGTGTATCTTTTGTGATATTCTTTGGATAGAGGTGAATGGATGTCAATACCGTATCATTTGTTCCCTGTTTATAGATTGGAAGGCTTACCACCAGATTATCAGCAACAGTTGTTACCCCTTCACTCGCTTGTTCTACAAAAAGATATACTGCATTACGGCCAGAAGATTTGGCATTAAGGCTGAATGTAGTACTGCCATCTGGACCTGTTGTTTGAGTTGCAAATGCAACCTTGCCTGATGGAGCCACTCCAGCTGTTCCTTTAACAGTGGCAACCGCATCATTTACCGCCTGTGATACTGACTTTGTCGCAACAGAGGCATCATAGGCTGCATAATATTCTGTCGTTACATCATAAACATCAAAGGTAATTCCAGGAAGAAAGTTAAAATCTCCTGCTAGCATTTCACCTGTATTGGTAATCGTACCTGTATAGTCCTTTACCTTGTGCAATGTAATTGATACTTTTTCTGTTTCGTCAGCCGACACAAACGGTGTCAGTAAACTGCTAAACGTACTCACTAAAAGAGTCGCTAGTAATGCAAAAAACTTAAACTTTTTCATTATATTTCTCCTTTTTAGACGAGCATCTGCTCCTATTCATCATAATGGATGATACTAAACATAATAATCCGATAACTGCTAACGATGTTGTTGCTGTCCCTGTTTTAGGAAGCTGAATCCGAGGTTTTTCAACATTATATATTGATAAAATCGGCCCTTTCGTAAAAGTAGAGGTAGAGATAGTAAATGTAATCGGCTTTTCATTTAAGATGTAGCCTGATGGCGCTTGTATCTCACTTAGAAGATAGGTGCCATAACTCAATCCCTTTATCTCAAAATGACCTTGGGCATCGGAAGTCAGTTGAACAACATCCTTTTCCTCAGGGGCTACCTTTTCAAATTGATACCTTCCTTCCTTATAGGTAAGGATTGTTTGATTAGCGGGATGCTTGATAATAAATTTTGCATTGGCTAAGGGAGCCTTGTTTCCGCCTGCCTTTTGCTTGATAAATCGAAAACCGCCTGTCATCACCTGCTCCCTATCAACTAATGGAGTTAGATCTCCAGGATAGAGAGTTGCTGTATTTATCAATGGTTGATCTATTGCAGCTTCATCGGTAATAACCATATTGTAGGTAAGGTCTAGTGTTTTTCCGCCAAACTGAGTGAGTTTTGCAATATCAAACGATAGTTTAAAACGATTTTCTGACTGGCTGATTGACTCTATGAGACCCGCTTGTTCCTGTCCATCAATCGAGACTCTCAGACTTTCACTGATAAATTCCAAACCTACATCATAAACATCTTCTAATTCATAACTTGCTAAGTTTACAATATCTTGTGGAAGAATAGTAGACAGACGGTAATGAATGGGTTCTCCCAAACTGTAACTGTCCCTCTTTCCATCTATTGTTTTATCAAAAGTAAAGGTTCCCTGTGATTTGGGATAAACCGATATTTGAGACCGCTCTTTCCCTTGATCATCTAACAGGGGTAATACTACTACAAGCGGCTCCATAGGTGTGACTGCAACAGGTGTTACCGTTTCCCTGATGAGGTAGACCGCCGGGTGGTCTCTACTTATTTTTTCTACAGTAAAATAAGCCTTTCCTTTATCGTCCGTTACAGCCTGACCTACTTTCTCACCTTGGACATTTTGCGCCTTACTCAATGTTTCCTGCACCTCTAGTCTCGATAAGGATTTCAAGTGGACCAGGTCGTAAAATTCATTCGTAACATCAACAATTTCCAAGTATGCCCCTGCTACTGGACTTCCTGATTTGTATTGAGTATCCGTTACTGGATAAATCAGACGATTGACCTCAATGGTGACCTGCCCTTGCTCTTGTGCAAAAATCCTAGTATTCTGCCCAATAAGCCCTGCTGTTGCAATGATGATCACAAAAAGCCATTTGACAAATCGCTTTCGTATGAAAAAGAGTGAAGCAAGAATCGTCAGACTGCCACCAATGACGATATAGGGGACAATCCCATTCCCACCTGTAATGGGTAACATTGACTTCCGCTTATTATAGACTGCTAAAGTACCTTTGTAGATAGTGTCGTCTGCCCTAGTAAATTCAAACGGCCTCGAATCTTCTTCTCCATCTGCTTTCGTATAAGTAATATTGATACCATCTGTTTTGGATGTGGTTATCGTAAAGTAACCTTCTAATCGTATAAAACCATCAATCGTCTGACTTTCAACTAAATAATAGGTTTTATCAGCTTTTAGAATATCCTTTCCAAAAACAATTTTTCCTTCTGAATTTGTTCTGACTCTTGCCAACTCTCCAGAAAAAGTATCTCCATTACGTATTGAATAAAGTTTGAATTCAACATTCTCAAGCGGTCTTTGGAATGTAGAGGATTTTTTCTCCAAGAATAACTCAAAATCCCTAGGTTGATTCGTAACGGTTGTTGTATCAAAGATATAATTATGATACACTTGGTCAACTTCCAGACCCTCACGATATGCTACTACAAAACCATCTTCATTTGGATAATATTGCTGACCAAGTTGGTAACCTACCGGAGCTTGTTTTTCCTCCCATCGATACCGCCCAGCAGCGAGATTTGGAATGCTGATTTTTCCTTCTAGATTCGTAGTGAATTCTGTTTTCCCACTATAGCTGACAGGAATCCATTCAGAACCAACTTTTTCCTGTAAAGCAAAAACAGCTCCTTGCAAGGCAGCATTGGTGTCACTACCTTTTTTCTCTAAGTTGATTTGGAACAATCGTTCATTTCTTTGACTAGCCATATAGCTGTATTTATTATCGGCTACAGTAGTAAACGCTCCACTCAGAATCGTTTTAGAATTGTATCCATTCGGTACGGACACTTCTTTCCAAAAGAGATTTGGTACATCTGGAAAATACTGGATGCTGATTTTTCCATCTTCTCCAATTTGCTCAGAGACTTGGCCATCTGCCCCTATAGAATAGGATTTGCCAGATAGAAATTGTTTGGCCTCGCCCTCTATTCTTGTCCAATCAAAGCCAGTGTTATCTGCCTTGATTTTCAGATAATGTGAGATGTCATTTTCAATCTTTGAAATAACAAAGGGCACATCATTTATCGCCTGACCCGTATCTGCATCCGTTTTTATTAATTCAAGTTGATATAATTTTTTATTTGTAGCCGTATAAACAAAGGCATTTTCTTTGAGAGATTCCGCATAATTAACAACAAAACCATCCTCATTTGGATAATATACCTGATCAAGTTGGTAGCCCTCAGGAGCTGCTATTTCTTTCCAACGGTAGGTCCCTTCTGTTAATTGCGAGAGTTTCAAAATCCCCTCTTCTCCAACTACACCTTGATAGAATCGGTGTGAGCCTGTAGAAATCTGAGAAACTGTTCTTCCAGTCCTTGGGTTGTAAAATTCCAGAGGAATCCACTCACCTGTATCAGGATTTTTCTTTTCAATTTCAAAGATAGCATCAGAAACTAAATTGCCATCCTGATCTTCTTTCCTCAATTCAGCATTGTAATACGAGATTGGTAATTGCACCATCTGAACGGCCTGATTATTCAGGAAACCTCCTGTCGACCCTGAGAAGCCCCAGTAAACCGTATGATTTAGATCTGAAATACCAAATACCTTTTCAAGGGAATAGTCACCTGTTCCGATTTCGACATCATAAGAGATAACATCCGTACCATCTTTGGAGCGATCGTCGCTATATTCGATATTACGGGACCCCTCATGACCTTGCTTGTATATCGTATAATTCAAATTCCCTGTATTACTAGCAGTATCTGGTGTCCAAGTCACCTCGAGGCGATGCCATCTACCATCTGCTAAACTACTGGTTGGCCAGTTAGAAATATTCCAACTGTAAGGATTAGTCTTATCCGCTACCTCGCCATCCCATCCCAAACTAAGCTTTATTTTATGCTTGTTAGCTGTTTTATCTGGCTCTTTATTGTAATTTGCTCGATTATTTTTAAAATCATTTAATAAATTTATGGCAATGTGACCGTACTGCGTATTGCTGTGGTTCTCATTGTAGATAATCGAAGTCAGGTCATTATCTGAATGTTGGGTAGTATCATTATCGTTGAAAAAGGTATCAAACTCCAATGTAATCCCATTTTCTACACCACGCCAAAAATCAACCATATTATTTTTTTCACTGCTGACGTTTGCGCTAAAGTTTGAACCATATACCCCCAAGCCGTTCCCCAGAGCACCGTAGGCATTTATTCCTGTATTGCTCAGGTCTCCCGAACCAATCTTACTCCCCGCTTGCATATCTGCAATGGATTTTCTATCATTGTGCATCGTGAAGGTAATACCATCCGCACCACCGAGACCATTAAAATTCTTATCATATTGGGTTCTGTTCCCTAGATAAACATAACTAACCATCTGAAAGGGTTCGTTGAGCTTAATTTTATTCTCTTCCAAACTCCACATAACCCCTGATTGCCATCTGGCATCACGTGTGATGACGGCTACGGATGTATCAATATCCGTGACATAGGAACGATTTTTAGCCAACTTACCTGTCTGAACAGCATCATCGGATATTGAACCTGTATATATCAGCTGTGGATAATGAAACATATCCGCCATATCTACAGTGTTAGCTATAGCAGGAGGGGCAGGTAGGGCGCTGGCAACATAGTTGCTGTCTTTGGTAGGCCACTCACGCAAACTTTGGTCAGGAAAGTCCGTATAAGGACTCCATGCCACTGTTTCCAGCGAGCCACTAGCTAAGGTTACAAAAACAACCAAAAGCCCTGCCAATAATTTCCTTAAAAACTTCATAGGCATCTCTCTTTCATTTATTTAAAAATCAAGAACATCACTATACTGTTTTCTTTCGACAATCTCCACTTTGTCTTTACGCAAACGTTTTCGTAAAGCATAATAACACATTTAAGATTAGCTGGCAAGCTTCCTGAAAAAGCTATCTAATCGCAGAAAAACCCTTATTTGTCCATGTTTTCAATGCATTTTTATACATTTTCATAAAAAATTAAATAAAATTGATACCGATAACAATTTTAAAAATCTATTCAAATTGAGCAAAAATATAAAATACAACAATAAAAGTACCCCCATTGAAATACCTTGTATTCAATGAGCGTACTTTAACACTTTATATAAATTATTTTCTCTTATATAACCTTTTACATACCTGATAAAGAATAGGTACAGCAATGATGGTCGTAATTGCAGTGCCATAGGTTCCTAAAATCCTACCCAAAGCAGCTAAAAATGATGCTGATGGCGTTAGTCCACCGACTAAACTCCCCGTCAATGTGTACTTCAACAGGTTCAAGATAATTTTTGTGAGGGCTGCAACTATCCCAACCAACATAATATTTGATAGACTATCGTTTGCCTGTAGGAATTTCTCATAAAATAAGTGGAGGACAAAACAGACAATGAGTGATTCTAGAATGGTAATCCAAGCAACGGAAGCATATCCCGACAGTAAATCAAAGATGCCTAGACCGAGTGAGGCTGCCAATGCCCCTTTTTTGGCACCAAAGATTAGTACTCCTACTACCACCAGAGCATTGCCTAGATGGACAAATTGACTCCCAAAAGGAATACGAATAAAGAAGACAACCACACAAATAAGGGCTGCAAATAAACTAACTTCGGTTAATTGACGCAATCGATTCTGTTTCATAATTTCTCCTTTAATGTTTGAAATGCCTGTTGTAATGCTGCTAGAAAAGGTTCGAAGGAAATCCCAAATTTCAAGTCTCTATCCAAAGCGAGAGTACGCTCTAAACTCTTATCAATAAAATCTAAAGCTAGAGGGATAGCTTGATGGAGACTGATTTGTTGGATGGTTGCTACTGCTAACAAGGTAGATAGAATGTCACCTGTTCCAAAGAAATTTGCTGGATATTTTTTAGATAAATAGGTAGTAATTCCCCCTGTTTCCTGCTGAAAATAGGCTACACCTATTTGGCTATCATCAAAGGAAATCCCTGTCAGTACAATATCTGCCGACACCTGCTCTGCCAAAGATTTTACTAAATCCTCAATATCATGAATATCGTAGGAATCTCCCAAATAATCCCTCCCTGTCAAAAAAGCTGCCTCTGTTACATTGGGGAGAATGAGCTTGGCCGACTGAATCAATTCTTTCATGGCTTCTACATAGGTAGGGGGGAAACCTGTATACAACTTCCCTCCATCCCCCATGACCGGATCAACAATCAACGGTGTCTCTGTTTGTTTAGCATACATAGCCAACTGACTTAGCTGCCGAGGATTTCTACAGTAGCCAGATAAGATGCCTGCCAACTCTAAATTCAAGTTCTTCCACTGTTCAAAATAGGCTCGATTCAAGTCAGTCATATCTTCAACGACAACATCTGGAAAACCACCCGTATGAGAAGAAAGTAGTACCGTTGGTAAAAGAATCGTTTCTACCTGACAGGCTGCTGCAATTGGGATGCTAGTGGCTAGGGCAACCTTGCCCACACCAGGCAAATCATTTGCAAGCAATAATCGCTGAACCATAACAACCTCCTAAATTATTTTTCTTTAACAAAATTGTAAAGTATTTTCACGAGCTTTTCAATAACTCTTATCATAAATTGTATGGGGACAGATGGCTGAAACCTTATAATATCGGGCTCAAATAACTACATAAGAAAAACAGTAACAACTTTTTGCTACTGTCATCCTATTTCAATGTATTGTTGTCAGAATCTGCTTATACTCAATGAAAATCAAAAGTAGCCTAGGAAACGAAGCCGAAGATAGAACTCTGTTACTATCTTATTTCAAGGTAACAGGCTGAAAACCTCCACTGGAGCTTTTCACTCATCAAGGAAGTTGACAACGGATAATTTTGATTTTCGAAGAGTATTAATTTTTCTCCAGAAAGGCAATCAGGGTCTGGGCAGAACGTTCTCCTGCTTGAATAATAAATTCATCAAAGGTGATATTGGCATCTCCCTGAGCTGTATCACTCATAGCACGGATAACCAAGAATGGCTTGCCTGTATTGACAGCTGCTTGAGCGATAGCTGCTCCTTCCATCTCTACGGCAAGGACTTCTGGAAAATGAGTTTTGATTGTAGCGATTCTCTCCTGACCTGCGATAAAACTGTCACCTGTCACAATCAGACCCACATGGCTAATCATTTCCTGCTCTGCTAAAACAGTTCTTAGCTGTTCTAACAAGACTTGGTCTGCTGGATAATACAATTCCTGCCCTGCCATTTGTCCGTAAGCATAGCCGAAAGCCGTCACATCCACATCGTGGTAAGCCAATTGATTCGCTACAACCACATCACCGATGGCAATACCTTCGGCAACAGCTCCTGCCGATCCAGTATTAACAATGACATCAACTGAAAAACGATCTGCCAAAACAGCCACGGACATAGCTGACATAACCTTACCGATACCTGACTGAACAAGAACGACTTCATGTTGACCGATTCGTCCCTGATAGTAAGTTCGACCCAAGACATCGATTTCAGTTGCATCTTGTAGATGCTCGACCAAAATCTTTAATTCCTGAGGCATGGCTGCGATAATTCCAAATTTCATCTCTTCTCCTAAATAAATAATACTGCAATGATAAACATTATCAGTAAGATGATGACCCAAAAAAGGATTTTGTTTACCTTACTGCGGAAAGCTTCTCGCTTGATGGTTTCGATACGGCGACTTTTTACTACAGTAGGTTTGACCGGGATTCGGATCGTTTGTCCCTCTTCATATCCCTGATAATCTTCTTCTAGATATGGATCGAATAGAGCATCTTCCATTGATATATCCTGGTTTGGACGATAGTGTCCAAACTGGCTAGATTGGTCGGAATACTGTTTCTTTTTCACTTTCTCTAAAATTTCATCCGTCAACAAGGGCTTGCCCATTGCTAGTTTCCTACTTTCTCATGAGTTGTAAATATTGGATAGCCATGATGGTCTTTGCATCACAAATATCGCCAGTAGCCACCAAGTTCAAAGCCTCTTCCAAGGTTACCTCATGTAATTCGATAACCTCATCTTCATCCATTGGACGAGGATTTTCAACCTTGATAAGGTTATCTGCTAAATAAAGGCGAATCCGTTCATTACAGAAACCGATGGCTGAATAGAAATCTGCCAACAAGGTCAGTTTGTCACTAGTATAGCCTGTTTCTTCTTCTAATTCACGCAAAGCAGCATCTTCAAGCGTATCTTCTTCGCCCAGCTCCAATTTCCCCGCCGGAATTTCATAAATAGTACGTTCAATAGCCTTGCGGTATTGTTTGACTAAAATCATTTTACCTTCTGGGGTGACGGCTAAAACGCAAACTGCTCCCTTGTGGAAAATGAGTTCGCGCTTACCAGTTCCACCATTTGGCAGGGCAACATCATCTACTACTACATCAAAAATGTGCCCTTTAAAAATTTCTGTCCGCTCAATGGTTTTTTCTTCAAAATTCATACGATTACCTATTTTTGACTTGGATGGAACGGAAAACGAGTCGCATAACCTTCTTTGTTTTCTTGACGACCACGACCAATACCGATGGCATCCTCTGGAATATCTTTTGTAATAACAGAACCTGCAGCCAACAAGGCATTGTCCCCAATAGTTACTGGTGCAATAATGGTTGAGTTAGAGCCAACAAAGGCATTATCTCCAATGGTTGTTTTAAATTTATTTTTACCGTCGTAATTGACAGTGATGGTGCCAGCACCAACGTTAACATTATTGCCAATCGTTGCATTTCCTAGGTAGGTCAAATGACCAGACTTCGTTCCTTGACCAAGTGTAGAGGCCTTGATTTCCACAAAGTTTCCAACATGAACATCTTTTTTCAAGAGACTGCCTGGACGAATATGGGCGTATGGTCCTACCGTCACCCCTTCTTCAATGACAGATTCTTCAATGTCTGAGTTGCTGATGACGACATCTGCTGCAATTTTCGCATCGCGTACACGAGTACCATTGGTTAAGACAGTGCGTTCACCAATCACCGTTTGACCTTTCAAGACAACATTAGCTTCGATAACAGCTTCTGCGCCAATCTCAACATCAATATCAATATAGGTAGCATCTGGGTTGATAAATGTCACACCATTGACCATGTGTTTTTCATTGATTCGTTTGCGCATCACAGCTTCTGCAGTCGCAAGAGCGACACGGTCATTGACACCCAAACTTTCATCAAAATCACGCAATACATAGGCACCAACCTTCTCGCCTGCCTGACGGAAAATCGAAATAACATCTGTCAGATAGTACTCACCTTGGGCATTATCCGTATTTATGTCTTTAAGCGCTTCAAAAAGACGTTTATTATCAAACAAGTAGGTTCCTGTATTGATTTCTTTCACTTGTTTTTCAAAATCGTTGGCATCTTTTTGCTCAACAATTTTTTGCACTTCCCCATCAGCATTGCGAATAATCCGACCATATCCGAATGGGTTATCAGCCTGAGCTGTCAAGATAGTCGCAACATTCTTGTGGCTGACATGGAAGTTAATGAGGTTCTTCAAGCTTTCTCCTGTAATCAGCGGTGTATCCCCTGCGATAACAAGGGTCTGACCTTCCAAACCTGCAAGAGCTGGCTCAGCCATCATAACGGCGTGGCCTGTCCCCAACTGTTCAGATTGAAGGGCAAACTCTGACTGCCCTTCGAGAACAGTCTGCACCAATTCTGCCTTATGACCGACAATGGTTACTGTTTTAGCAGGTTCCATGGCATCTACAGCCCGTTTGACATGCTCCAACATGGTAATTCCTGCCACTTTGTGTAAGACCTTTGGCAAGTCAGACTTCATGCGAGTTCCCTTACCCGCCGCTAGGATAATTGCATAGTTATTGCTCATAGTTTTCTCTCTTTTCAATGATATACTCCTATTATAGCAAATTTTGATGTTTTTGGAAAATAGCGGAAGAAGTGAAATAGAACTCGACAAAATGCAAAGTATTCCTCTCACTTCCAAACATCTAGTCTGGGCTAACTGTAGTCCCTGAATGATGTGAACCTACTACCGCCAACATCTCAACCTTTTCCTCGCTTCTACCTTTCTAGGTTTAGGCTGAATCACTTCACTGAATAGCCTAGACTGTTTTGATGCCAGGTTCAAGAAAGATGCTACAATCTAGGATAGAAAAAGGAGCCTGAGCTCCTTAGAATGTTAGATGAAAGCCTCGTTGACCATCTTCTCTTGCTTTCTCTGTCAAGGCTTTAAACTCTTCCCAAACAGGGCGTTCTTGGTCTGTAAAACGGAGATTGGCGCCTGGAAGACTAGCCTTAGAAATGATCTGCACAAATCCTGACAAACTATTTGCCAAAGCCACTCCTTCCTTACTAGCCACATCTTCCTTGGCAACAAGCAAGGCCGACTGCAACTTCCCTGTCTTCTCTTTGCCAATCTCCTCCTCTTTTCCAGCAAGAATAGAAGAAAGCTGGTCCAATAAATTGATGACACGTTCCTTATTCATAGGAACCTCCTTGTTTAATTTTATATTATTATAATATAAACAACTTAAAATAAACAAGCAAGGACCTAATTTTTAGGGTAAACCAATTCAAATTCTTCACAGACGACTAACATATCTTCTGAGAAGGACAGGCCTGCTTCTGCCAGCCAGATAGTGAAAAGCTCTTCATGGACCTGTCGCCAGTGGATCAGACTGTTCGCTTTTATGTCAGACAAGTCACCTTCCTGACGGAACTCGCCCTCCTTATAGGCATGTTCTTTCGTCACTTGGGAAAAGGGCGTCACATAGACCTTGGTGGTCTGGATAATACACACAGCCTGACCTTGTCCGTCCAGAATGATGTCATAGCCACCAGCTGTAGGGATTTCTTCTCCCTCTACTGTGTAGAGGGCATGAGCAGAGCTGGTCGAAGTTTTGATACCCCTAGCCACCAAATCAGCCAGTCGATCAGCTTCCGCCCCAAAGGCCCAGGCCTCCGGCTCAGGACCTGCTTGGGAATTGGAGGCAAGAAAATCTTGCCAGAGTTGTGTTGGGGTCATAGGGGGACCTTTCTAGAAATTTGCCAATTCTTTGCTTGATCAAGTAAAGCCTCAAATCCATAAGGGATTTGATTTAGAAGTGTTTCGGTTATCCCAAACTGGAGTATCTCAACTAAAGCAATTAATTGAACATCTGCAATGTCATGAATATCTCCACAAAGAAATTGCCACATCCCATCTTCCAAGTCGTGACTGATATAGGTTATCGTTTTATTCTCTTCACTTATGTGTTTACAGATCACCACTGCTACATGAGGATTATCATCAAAAATCAACATCACTTCCCCCCTACTTCAAACTCCAGCCACCGTCAATGGTGATGATTTGACCTTGCATAGAAGCCAGTTTTCCGCTGGCCAGCATGAAGGTTAACTCTGCAATCTCTTGAGGCTGTGTCCAGCGTCCGATAGGGGTCTGGTCTGCCACCCAGTCTGCTAGGCCACCAGGCTCAAAGTCCTTCTGGGTCATGCCTGTCTGGACAGCACCAGGAGCGATGCCGAAGACCTGGACCTTGTCCTTGGCATAGTCCAGTGCCAGCTGCTTGGTAAAACCTGCCAAAGCGTGCTTGGAGGCGGTATAGGCAGAGCCTCCTCCACCTGCTAGGTTGGAGGCAATGGAGCACATATTGATAATAATACCCGACTGTCTGTCCACCATTTGCTGCAGGTAGGGGCGGGTTAGTCTGGTCACCGCAAAAAAATTAACCGCGAAGATGCGAGCTAATTCATCCTCCGCAATATCGAGGTGGGGGCGGTAATCGTCTAGAATGCCTGCGGTGTTACAGAGGACATCAACTGTCTGGCACCATGAAAAGACTGGGCTTAAATCGCCAGTCAGGTCCAGCTGTAGAAAGTGGAAATCACCTGCTAAATCAGGCTTGCTGGCCAGATCAATCCCGTACACACGCCAGCCATTTTCCAAAAAAATCCCTGCCTGCGCAAGGCCAATGCCACTGGAAACGCCGGTGATGAGAGCTGTCTTAGTCATGGACTTCTACCCAGTCGGTCGCAAGGACGTCGCAAGGGGTCGGGCTCCACATGGAGAAGCCTTCGCCCTCGCCTGTCACGTTGATGAGGAAGTAGGGCGTCGCCTCCAGCTTTTGCCCGTGGACCTCAATGGTGTCAAAGAGCTGGACGTAGTTCTCCGCCCCGCCCCAGCCTGTACGAACGTACTTTTTCTTGGCTTTCAAGCCTGGTAAAATCTCTTCAAATGTCATGGTTTTCTCCTTTGTTTTTCTTTATTATACCAAAAAATCAGACTGCTCAACAGGGCAGTCTGATTTTGTTTATTTGACACGCTATGAGAAGTATATCGCAAATTTATCGACTTCATATTTAACTATTGCCAATATTTCAATAAATAATTATTGTAAAAATATAATTAAAAATCACTCAAATATATGTGCTTCGATGTATTTTTATCCAGCTATATCCAACATCCAAGTCTTTTTCTGATCCAAACAAGATAAAGTAAAACCAATATTCTCACTAATGTGGATATCTAAAATATTAAATAATCTGTCCCCATTTATACAGAACAACTATAAATGAAGAATTATAAAATTCACTTGAACATTTCTCTGCGCAACTGAGTTGCTTCAAGAAATTTTTCTTGTTCTTCCTGCGTCAAACTCTCAAAATATTCTTTGATCTGATTAACATTAATATTTTGGAATTTAGTACATCCATCAGGAAACTTTTCATTATACATTTCTATTAATTTTTCACGTAACAAAGGCTCACTTATAAAATTAATTTCTTTTAACAAATCTGCTGGTTCTTTAGTTAACATTTCATCTTCTGATTGTAGCTGATCAATAATTTGGTTAATCTTTTTAAGTGCAAATTCTCCATATATTTCCTGAATAAACAAGTCATCATGCATAATTTCCTGAATGTTTTTTGCGAAGGTATTCTGATTAGGTTGTACTTCTGATAAGCCTGTTTCCATATTTTTCTTTAATGCAACTACATTACCAGGCTTAATATCTGAAAGCATGAATGGAGAATGGGTTGTAAAAATGAACTGGAAAGTGGGATAATTTCTGCCTTCTTTGATTGTTTCATCTGTCTTCTTATTAACCCAATCAACTAAAAATTTCACCAGTTGACGTGACCACTCTAAATGTAATCCCGATTCAATTTCATCAATAACCATCACCCAGTTTGAAAAATCTGGCTCACCAAAAGCTTCATTAATATAAGACAAGACAGAAATTAAATTTGTCTCACCTATCGACATGAAAATTTCAGAATTATGAAAACACTCTGTATAGATTAGCAAATCCCTCGCACTTCTGTTTAGTTTTTTGTATTGAAGGTAGAATGATTCACAACGATCTCTTAAACTAGAGTTATAGCTAATTAAAATTACGTTCTCTTTGATTTGTACAATATCATCCTTCTCTAAAGCATGCACCAAATCAATAAATTCCATAAAATTCGAAATAAAAATATTATAATCTTCAATAGACTCCACATCAGATTTCCACTGTGCTAAAAAATCATAATATGTAATATCACCTGATTTTAATCTATCACTTGTCTCAGCGTTATATGGTAGTTTCTCAGTATCAAATATATTGAATAGATAGTTAATAAATATTTTATCGATTAAACTCTCATTAGCATGCTCAGGAAATTTTTCTTCAAATCTATATAATAATGCACTCAATTGCACCAACATATTCTTGGAATGAATAACTTTTGATTTTCTTAATTCGTCAAAAGTTAAAAAATAATTTGGAAAATGATCTGCATCGTATTCATAATATGCAATAGCCCCTCCACCATAACTGCCTCCTGATCCCTCTCTAATCTTTTTTGTACTACAATTTTTTATCTTTATATTTTGTCTATTATTATATTTTTCAAAATCTTTCTCATTGCTAATTTCCATGGAAATACTATCGATAAAGATTTTTTCATCATCCGTGTAGATTGAAACCATTTTTACATTATCTATCGCAGCTTTTGTATTAGAATTATGACGTAAAATAAAATCTAAAATTGTACTCTTCCCTGTTCCATTAATACCAACAATTGGTGAAAAATTATATATTGACTTACCATAGAAATCTGATAAATAATCTTGATTCCTTTTCACAATTAAAAACTTGTCATCCCAAGTGTAGTCAATAAGAAATTCATCAGATAATCTGATTATTTGTTGCTTGAATAAACTTAGGTATTCTTCTATTATAATTCCAATTAATTTCACTTTGAATCTCCAATCAATCTAATATTCTTTCCAATATCCGCCATCATCTTAGATAATGGACGTTTTCCATAATCATCTTCCTCTATAAAATTACCAAGAATGGCTCGATTGATTTCTGACATATCGAGTCCTATTTTTTTGTAATTACTAACTAACTTTTCCTTATACGTCCCAGTATAGATGCGTTTTTTCCATAATAGTTCTTCAACTATATCTGTGTGCAGCTGATAGTTCTTTTCTAGATTAAGATAGTCAAAATCCTTCTTGAATTCCTCATGAACTTTGCAAGTAATTGTGATGGAGTCCTTAGAAAAAATAGGGGACTTTTGATTTGGCTGTGGTTGCCAATTAAAAATTATTAAATCATCACTTCGGAATCTTTTATCATAAGGAGAAAGTTCAAAGTCTTCATAACCCTTCTTATTGTTGCAGCCATAACAGGATGGAATTAAATTAAAAAAAGACAAGGCAAAAATTGGGTATTTGCGACCTCCTGCCCTAGCTGATTTTGAAAAGAAATGATCTAGCTGACTATTATTTGTTCCAGAATTATAAGTCCTTTTTCCTTTCTCTCCTTTTTCTTCTGTTACATTAACATAGTTTCTATTACAGTAGGGACAAACTACAATACCTGTCAATTTCACAAATTCCTTTTTATCAATACTTTTATATTTATTAATAAGAAAATCATCAATTTTTATATATTTGGGTTGCTGTCCACTACATCTTCTTTGGGGGATTTTATATTTTTCCTTATTATACTTGATTCTGACATATCTTGAATCAATATATTTTTTCATTGCTAATAAATCTTCATATGGAGCAATCATTATTTGAAAAAAATAGTCATAACTGTTTCTATTGTTTCCATCTTCAAAATAATCCTTTTGAAATAGCAATAGATAATCTTTTACCCAAAGATTTAATTTTTCTTTTTCAATCTTTGAAAAGCTATCATATATTTTTTTACAATACACTTTGGCTGCATGTTCAAATTGTTCGTCTACTGTAATTTGTATCATCTTAAGTCTCTCCGTTTAAATATCTACATTGTACTGTCATTAAAACTATTGGTACTATTGCAAAAAATAGTTCCAAACTTAATGTATGATTTTTATCTCACCACTTCTTTTTTCAAAATGAAAAATGTACCGACAAGTGTAGTGATTAGGGCAAGAACCATAAAAATCAAGGGCAACCAACCTGTCCAGTCTCTCGGTCCGTAGCCAAACTGAGCCGCAATGACCTGACTAAGTCCACTAATAACAACTAAAACATAAGCTGGAATAAGGGTATCAACCAAGGCTGACTTACTGCGGTAGTAGAAGAGACCAGCTGCGATTCCTAAGATTACCAAGAGACTGGCCCACAAGGGCAAGGTAATCCCCTCATAAAACTGCCGACTAATCCAAAAACGCAAGACAATCAACCCCACAAAGCTAAGCCCCCAAGTCCCCATCAGCAGATAGGACTTGATTTTTGACCGTTCATAGACTAGGTTCTTTAGGATGAAAAAAGCAGAGCTGGGTAGAATGAGCGCCAGAAGCAAATCGCACAGCAAGCCCCGCCATTCTAGGACCATTTCACCAGTCACTCCAAACAAACCTAAGAAAAAACAACTAATATAGACAAGGGAAATCAATCCTGTTAACCGCAGACCATAGTACCAGCGAATGGGCGGCAGGTCAGACAAGAGTTCATCCGCCATTTGCTTGCTATCTTTACCTAAAAAATCCTCTGCTGACTGACCATCCGCTTGGGTATCCAAGACATCTTGGTAGATTGAAAGCAAGAGTTCGGTCGCCCTTTCCTCCTGCTCATGAAAGGCTGATGCCAATATCAAGTAAGCATGGAGCTTACGCATATAGGCCTTGTTTTCCTTGGTCAACTTCCCCTGTAAGTTGCTAATAGTATTCAAATTTTCCTGTTGCTTGTTCATCTTACTTCTCCTTTTTCGATACCAACAACCAAACACCTAGCCAACTAGAAATGGCAGGAATGAGCAACAATAGTAAGTTTAGCCAAACTGGGACGGTCATGACCATATTTACCACACCGCCAACAATCATAAAGAGATAGGTCGGGAAAAAGACGTAACGAACTAACTTTTCCTTTTGGAAAAATAGCAGAGCCAGACCAAGAACGGTCAGTGGAACGACAAGCCCCCAGCCAGTCAGAACAAGGTCAGGTTCCTTGGGCATTACCCAGAGACGAAGTCCGCAAATCACAAGAAAAAGAAGGGGAATGCAGAGAAAGCTTGCCCATATCTTGATTTTGCTAGTCTGGTAAATCAAACCGCGAATGATGAGGAAAATCCCTGCGGGGAGGAGGAGGCTAAGTAGCGCGTCGCAGATCAAGCCCAGCCAGTTGAGGGAGATGGTTCCTGTCCCTGCAAAATCCATCAGCCATTGGCTACCAAGGTAAATGATGAGCATGAGGCCGCTCAGGTTTGCGACTTCCACGAAACCAATCGGAGGGAGATAGCTGAGTAGGTCGTCCGCCATCTGCTTGCTATCTTTACCCAGATATTCTTCGGCAGAATGACCGTCTTGCTGGGCATCTAGCACATCTTGGTAAATAGACAAGAGCTGAGCAGTTACTGCTTCTTCCTTTCTATGAAAGATAGAGGTAATCATCATATAGCCATTGACACGACCCATGTATTCCTTGTTTTCCTTGGTCAACTGCTCTTCAATTGTTTCAATCTGCTTGCGGTATTCCATGTGTTTGCTCATCTTATTCTCCTTTCAATCGCTGAACCTTTTGGACCAATTCCGTCCACTGGCTCCAAAAATCTTCTAGATAAGCCTTTCCCTGGTCTGTCAGATAAAAATACTTCCTGTCCGGCCCGTCTGGCGAGGGCTTATTCTGACTAAAAATCAGGCTATTTTTTTCTAACTTCTGAAGGAGGGGATAGACTGTCCCTCCGACCATGTTTTCAAAGCCCTGATTTCTCAACTCCTGAACCAGCTCATAACCATAAATCTCCTTCTGACTGATAATTTGTAAGACACAGCCATCCAGGACTCCCTTGAGCATCTGGGTTTCTTTCATAAGTCCTCCTCTTCCTCTACAAAAAATCCAAACAGCAAGCCTGACGCTAACATGGTGCCTAAGATCAAAATAGAATCCAAGGCCCACCCTGTTATAATGGCCGTCACAAGCGTGATACCTGCTAGTTTCCAATTTTCCCGACTTTTCTTATCCAACTTCATACTGCCTCCCTACCTAGTTTGTAATACCAACTAGTTTGATAAAAATAAAAGTGATTTTCTTTGTCTTCTATCACTAGTTTGTTTTACCTATTAGTTTTGTATCTATAGTGTAACACAAGGTAGCTAGTTTGTAAAACAAAATAGTGGAAAAATTAAAAACTTGGGTCACCCCAAGTTTAGGAAATAATCTGTTTGTAAGATCGTGTTGTGATGGCATAGACCACTAGGTAGAGTAGGAGATAGCCACCACAGATGCCTGCTGTCACCTGCAACATAAGCCCTGCATTAACCACGCCGATAGACAAAAGAATGGACGATAGCATCTTATAAGCAAAAGCAAGGTGGACAAAGGCAAGTAGGATAGGCAGGAAAAAGACGGTCAGCAATTGCTTGCGAATGGACTGTCTCGTCTGATCCTCATCCAGACCAACCTTGGTCATAATGACGAAGCGATCTCTGTCTTCATAGCCTTCTGAAATCTGTTTGAAGTAAATCACCAGCACCACCGCCATCAAAAAGATGAGCGAAAGTAAGAGGCCGATGAAGAAAAGTGAACCTGCAAAACTGAAGAAACCACGCATCGCATAGGCACGATAGGCCAGAATGATGGAGTTCGTTACATTCTGTAATATATTGGACTCCCAAAGCTCACTTTCAAAACGTCCTGATAAAAAGGCGTCATGGCTATCTACCTGCTCTTCTTCTGATAAACTGCTTTCAAAGCCCATATAATAGCGATTCTCAGCTTGATTTTCAAAAACAGCCAAGTCTTGAACAACAATGACCAGATACTGGCTGAGAAGGAAGGAACCATGGTCTGGTAGATGTCCTAAAGTCACATTCTTGGGCAAGACTTGGACAACTTCCATCTCCTTTTCATCAAAGGTGAGGGTTTGACCAGCTTGATACTGGACTCCCTTACTAAAAATTGCCACTTGGTCAGATGCCAACTGGAGTGCTTCTCCTGTCATCTTTTCATAGCTGGCTTGATCAAGGACAAAACCGATCCCCACTCGATCAGAGAAATCCATACCAGCGGCCTCTTCATCCGTCAAAAATCTTACTTGCTGGTTTGTCACCTCAGAAAAATAGGCTTGCAGATAAGGATAGACTACCTTACTTTCAACTGGAATATCTGTCTCTTCTAAGATAGCTTCCGCCCACTCCTCCGTTTGTTCTTTTGAAGTGGTTGGTTGCATTCCAAAATCAATAGAATAATCATTTGGATTTTGATTGGCGATATAATCTTTACCACCGATGTAAATATTGAGTCCTCCAACCATGGTCACCAAAAACATGCTAGAGAGGATAGTAATGGTCGCAAGGCCCAGAGCATTTTTCCGCATACGGAAAATCAAGTTGGATACAGAAATGAAATTATCTGGCTTATAATAATAGGTCTGACGGTTCTTTAGCCAGTTTAATAGACTGATAACACCTGCGTGGAAGAGCAGGTAGGTCCCAAGGATAACCAGAAGAGTCGCTCCAAAGAAACTTGGAATAGCCTGCATCGGACTGGTCACTAGTTGGGCAATGGTATAGCCTGCCCCCAATAAGATAAGAGCTAAGAGGGTCTGTAGCCAGAGTAAGCCTGATTTCTTATCCCCACGCTTCTTACCTTGAACCAGTTTGAGTGAGTCGGTCAAGCCCAGTTTTCCAATATTAAAGAGGCTGACCAAGGCAAAAATCCCAAAGAGATAGATAAGTACAGTGACTAGACTTTTCAACTGGAAGGTTGAAGCTAGAACCACAGGCATCTGCATGGCTTTCAGCAAGAGGGCATAGAAGAGTTTATCTAGAGCCAATCCCAAGAGCAAGCCAGATAGAATGGTACCGACTGAAAAGACCAGATTTTCTAGAAAAGTCATCAAGAAGAGATGTTTTTTCTCCAGACCAAGAATGCTATAGACACCAAACTCTTTTGACCGCTGCTTCATAACAAAACTATTGGCATAGAAGACCATGATGGCAACGGCCAGCATAACCACAATCATACCAAAGCCCAGCACTTGAATCACCCCGTTGGCCCCCTTGACCTGACCTAAATCAGGATGAAAGGCAAGCGAGGCAAATATATAGGCAATGGCTGTAGACAAAATGGTCATCAGGGCATAGGGAAAATAGAGTCTGCGGTTCTTTTTGAGATTGGTCAGAGCCAATCGAACGGTTAGTCCAAACATACTACTCACCTCGATTCGCCATAAGTGTCAAGGTATCTGAAATCAGCTGATACATTTCCTGACTGGTTCTCTCACCTCGGTAGATTTGATTGTAGAGAATGCCATCCTTGATGAAGAGGACCCGTTTGGCACGACTAGCTGCTACTGTCGAGTGGGTTACCATCAGAATGGTTTGCCCTTCTTGGTTGATTTTTTCAAAAATATCTAGAAGAGTTGCCGTTGATTTAGAGTCGAGGGCCCCAGTCGGCTCATCCGCTAAGAGGATTTCTGGCTGGGTAATGATGGCCCGCGCCACCGCAACCCGTTGCTGCTGACCGCCTGAAATCTCGTAGGGCATCTTGTCTTGCAAGGTCGCAATTCCCAGACTATTGAGCGTATGAACGAGTCGCTTGTTCATCTCATCAATCGGATAGCGAGACAAGACCAGAGGCAAGAGCACATTGTCCTTGACAGAGAGGGTGTCTAAGAGATTGAAATCTTGGAAGACAAAGCCTAATTTCTCCCGACGAAAGGCTGCCGCTTCCTTGCTCTTGATAGACTGAGTATCCAATCCGTTAAGCAAGACCTTGCCCTGCGTTGGCTTATCAAGGGTTGCCAAAATATTGAGCAAGGTGGATTTTCCAGAACCAGACTCACCCATGATGGCGACATATTCACCCTTTTCCACTGTAAAATGAATATCCTTCAAAGCCTCAACCTGTCCCGCCTTAAAGAGAGAACTGTATATCTTTTGAACGTGTTGAACATCTAAAACTGACATAACTTGACTCCTTTTCTTTTTCTACCTTCATTCTACACGGTCCCAAGATAAACTACCATAGCCTTAGCTTTCATTTACATGACAGTTTTGTAAGATTAATCAAAAATCAACTCCACTTCTTTGATACCGATTCGCACCTCTGTTCCCCGACCCACTTTTGATTTTAGCTTTAGGGAATAGCCCAGCTCCGCAGCAATTTTCCGTGAGAGATAGAGCCCCAGACCCGAAGATTGCTGGGTTCTGCGGCCATTGAAACCTGAGAAACCACGCTCAAAGACCCGTTCCAAGTCACTCTCAGCAATCCCAATTCCCGTATCGCGAATGACCAAATCATCTCCATCCAAAACAATCGAAATGGTCCCCTCCTGACAATACTTGAGGGCATTAGATAAAATTTGCTCTATTAAGAGGCCCAGCCAGCGTTTGTCTGTCTTTACGCTCCTATCCAGCTGACCCAGATTCAGGCTGGTATTGACCTGAATGAAAAAGAGGGAATACTTTCTTACTAGATTTCTGACCA
Organism: Streptococcus sp. 2018162; assembly: GCF_019754175.1. Taxonomy (NCBI): domain Bacteria; kingdom Bacillati; phylum Bacillota; class Bacilli; order Lactobacillales; family Streptococcaceae; genus Streptococcus; species Streptococcus sp. 2018162. Next base: position 73,172 of record NZ_JAIJZP010000010.1, read on the forward strand.
GTTCATCCAAATTGACTGATTCGATAACCAAATCATCATGGAAGGATTGTAGACGGAGATAGTTCAAGACCAGACCTGTGTATTGCTCAATCTTGAAGAGTTCAGATTCCAGTTGGTGCCGGACTGGACTACTATCTACTTCCTTGACCAAGAGCTGACTGGCTGCAATAGGCGTTTTCATTTGGTGGGCCCACAGGGTGTAGTAGTCATCTAATTCTGTCTGTTCCTGACGTTGTTTTTCCAGCAGGAGCTTGTTTTGGACTTCTAGTCGCTCCACTCTCTCCTGCAAACAACGCTCACTGGCTGTCCCAGTAGCCACTTTCTGACCACGCCAGATTTTTCCAAAGCGGGAAAATTCCCTGACAAAATCCCAGAGGAGGGCGAGAATCCAACAAATACTGAGGAGGAGGATGGCATAGAAAATCAGGTTTCTTTTGATGTCAAAGAGGCTACTATAAGCCAGAATAGCCACAGCAAAAACGGCGTAGGCTATCAGAAAAATCAAGCGATGACCAAGCCATGAGGTCAAAAATCCTGGTACTAATGAGCCAAAATCATCCTTATTCATGTGTCCACACCAGGCCGTAGCCCACTCCTTTCTTGGTGGCAATCAAATCTGGCAGACCCAGTTCTGCCAACTTTTTACGCAGGCGAGCAATGTTAACCGACAAAGTATTGTCATCCACAAAAATATCACTGTTCCAGAGTTCTCTCATCAGCTCCTCACGGCTGACCACCTCCTTGCCATGCTCAAAAAGCACCCGTAATATCTGAAATTCATTTCGTGTCAACTCCTCTACAGCCTGTCCATATGACACCTGCATAGTCTTCAAATCCAAGGATACCTCTTCAAACCAGAGTAGACTTTGTTCACCTACAAAATCGTAAGTTCGCCGCAAAAGCCCCTGTATTTTGGCTAGGAGAACCGTCATTTCAAAGGGCTTGGTCACATAGTCATCCGCCCCCATATTGATCGCCATAACAATATCCATTGGCTGGTCATGGGAAGACAGAAACATAATGGGCACACGGGATGTCTTGCGAATTTCCTGACACCAGTAATAGCCATTGAAAAAAGGCAGGCCAATATCCAGTAAAATCAAATGGGGCTGAAACTCCTCCATCTGTTCCAAAACCATCTGAAAATCCTTGACCTCTTGCACCTGGTAACCCCAGTTTATCAAATTTTTAGCAACTAGTTGGCTAATCGTTTTATCGTCCTCGATAAGAAGAATTTTCTGCATAACTATCTCCTTTCATATCCCTACTATTTATTATAGCTTACATTGGAACAAATTTGAGTATTTTTATACATTTACACAAGAAGTTGACTAAAAAACCAGGTCATCAGTGGTGCAGATTTGTCATTCCCCACATATTTCGTTATACTAGATAAAAAAGGAAAGGACTGCTATGCCGAATTTATTAACCTATATTGAAGAAACTCAATACGATAATTTTTATGATAAACCTATCAATAAGATAGATATTCTGGCTCTGACCGAACTTTCCTACCTCCCTTTTGATAATCTGGTCCCCTACTCTTTTACAGAAAATGGTGTACGACTTGATCGGTTGGCAACGGCCTTTGAAGAGACCTACAAAAATAATTTTCCTCCCTTTTCTATGGTGACCAAAAACCGCCTAGCCTTACTTGGACTTCTAGCCAAATCCAAACGCTTCAAATCTATCAAGGCATTTGGCTTCGTTGACGATTATCAGTTGGAACAGGAAAAGCAGTTTTCAGCAATCAGCTATCGCATTGACCGAAAAACAATTGTGACTTGCTTCAGAGGAACAGATGACACCATTATCGGTTGGAAGGAAGACTTCCACATGACCTATATGGATGAAATTCCTGCCCAACGTGCAGCGAGTGGCTACTTAGAAAAACTTATGATGCAGCAGATGGGCCATTTTTATCTGGCCGGTCATTCGAAAGGCGGAAATTTAGCCCTCTATGCAGCATGCCAGCAAGCTACAGACCAACAGGATAGAATCCTAGCTATCTATCCCTTTGATTCACCTGGCTTACACAAAAAACACTTGGAAGCACCTAGTTACCAAGCTATTCGCCAACGGATTTTCCCTGTCATTCCCCAGAATTCAATTGTCGGTATGATGTTAGAAACACCAGAAAATGCTCAAATCGTTCAGAGTAATACCCTCGGCATTCTACAACACATCAGTTTTTCTTGGGAGGTTGACGGAAGCGACTTCAAACTAGCCCCTGCCCTGACCAGCGATAGCCTACAAACAGACCAAGCCTTAAAAACTTGGACGGCTAGTTTAACAGACGATGAATTACGAGACTTCTTCGATTTGTTTTTCGGCATCTTCATCAAAGCAGGAATTGAACGTTTTAGCGACATCACGGTAAATCCCCTACAGAAATTACAGGAAATTGATCGACTGAGAAAAGAAGTAGCTCCAGAAGAAGCTGAGATGATGGACAAACTCATTCGGCTACTCTTTGACACCCGCTACCAAATTTGGAGAGATAATCTCAACACTATCTTACCAAGTCCAGAAATTTCCTTACCCGATTGGCGAACTTTTTTTCAACGTTCGATAAATAATGAAGATAATCAAGAAAACTAGCTTAGAATTCTAAGCTAGTTTTTCTGTGCCAAATCTTCTTAAAAATTGGGATAGTTTTTCTAATCCTTTGATTAGAGTTTCTTGTTCACAGGCAAAACCTAGACGGACATAGCCGTCACGTTCAAATCGATTACCAGGAACTAGGAGAACACCGTATTCCTGCAGAAGTTGCAAGCAAAAATCTTCCATGGGCATATCCACTGCAATCTTGACAAAGCTGGTCGAAACAACCGCTGGACGGATATAGGAAACGAGGGGTTCATTCTCAATCCATTGGTCCAAAATTGCTAGATTTTCTTCTAAAATGCGCCGATTTCGTTCTAGAATTTCTTGATAATGGGCCAAAGCTAATTGAGCCACCAGATCGTCAAAGACACCTGCACAAATCATAGTGTAATCCCGATAATCCCTCAATATATCTGTCACTTCAAGATTGGCAGCCACCCAACCAATGCGAATACCTGGCAGGGAGTAGGTCTTGGATAAGCTATTTACAGCAATTCCTTTATCATAGACTTCTATAATAGATGGCACATCCAGCTCAGAAAAGGAACGATAGACTTCATCTGAGAGTATGTAAGCTCCAACTTCACCAGCAATTTCCGCCAATTCTTCCAAATAGGTCCTATCCATAACAGCGCCTGTTGGATTATTGGCATTGTTGATGCAAATCATCTTAGTGTTAGGACGAATGAGCTGACGCAGTTTTTCCAAGTCTGGCAACCAGCCATTTTCCTCCTCAATCTGCCACAAATCCACTTCTGCTCCCAAGGACTTTGGAATATCGTAGAGTTGTTGGTAGGTCGGATAAAGGGAAATGACATGATCTCCTAGCTCAATCAAACTATAAAGAACTAACAAGTTGGCCCCTGTTGCCCCGTTGGTCTGGAGAATTTGTTCTGGCTTGACGCCTGTATAGAGTTGACTAACCGATTTTTTAAATGCTGGCGAACCTTCTATCCAGCCATAGTTGAGCTTGGTGCCCTGCAATTTCTCATAAAAATCCTCAGGATTAGTGCCCGACAAGGCAAACAATTCCTCCAAAGTCAATGAAGAAATGGACACCCCTGCTATATCATAAATCGCGCTATTTTCATGGACATTCAGCCATTCCTCAACGCCAAAACGTGGTAATTTCATTAAACTTCCTACTTTTATTTATTCTGCCCTTATTGTACCATATTCTTTCAAAAAATGTATAAATATGCAGTAAAAAATGAATGAAGCAATAGCTAGTTGTCTTGAAGGAGCTGGTCCAAATTCATTTCTAATTCTGCCAAGGTCATGGCTTGCCCACGGACATCATAAAACGTGCCATTTTTCTCTAAGAGCAGGGTTGGATAGGATTGGACGCCCAACTGACGAGCCTGGATAAATTCTGGTGAACTGTCTTGCTGGAAAATATGAGCCAGGTCAGTTTCGACTTGCTGTCTATCCAAGCTGAACTGCTCTGCTATTTTTCCATAGGTGCTAATGTCAGAGAGGGAGAGACCATCTTGGTAAAAAGCCGACTGGATAGCTGTAACGATGGCGTAGTGCTGGTGGTTGGGAAGGCGGTCCTTGAGGTAGGTCAAGGCCAAGGCTGGGTGAAGGGAATTCAAGACCAGCTTGCCCTCTGCTAAGGTTGACTGGTAGGCCTGGCCAAAGGTCACGCCATAGTGGGCAGCGATGCGGCTGTTAGCCCCTGGAATGTGGGGATAGGCTGCAATGGGCTGGCTGCGCTCCCCGATAAATAGGCCACCTGATACGATTTCCAATTCTAAGTCTGGATGGGCTTGGAGTAGCGGTTTGAGATGGGCACCAAATCCATAACACCAGCCACAGTAGGCATCCCAAATGTAATATAGCTTCATCATAAACTCCTTATCTTTGTGATAAAGCTATCATAATCCAATACTTCTATTTTGTAAAGTATCTTGTTTTTCTATTGTATAGCTTTTTCAAAAAGAAAAAGAGCAAACTATATTGCTCTTTATTGAACGCGATGCCTCATCTCTCCTTGCTCGGAATGACTGGCAATAGGATCTAAGGTCTTTCAGCTGCTTCTGAGTGTAGGGTGGTTGTCCCTGAAAATTCTTTGCGTTTCATGTCCATTTGATGCGTATACATGGCATTGCCAGACCAGACTTTTTCATGGGTCATAATCTTGAACAATTGATTCATGGGCAAGGTTTTGAGCATCCCCAGGATGAGCTTGGGATTTTTGTAGTAGTGACTGACATCTACTTTTGTTTTCAAATGCGGAGCGGTAAACTTGAAATCCCGTCCTCCGATATTGACACCCAATCGATAACCCTTTGGAATGATAACAGACGTCGGCCAGATTTTGGTCACGTGATCCACGGCGATGCTAATGATAACCACCACTCCGTAATTTTTAGCACTAGCAATCATACCTAAATTCACAAAAATTGTGAGTAATAAAAAACAACAGAATTATTTTATCATCAATACACAAAATTTTTCCTCTTGACAAGTGAGTGAGTACTCACTATAATAGTTTTTATTCTTATAAGTGAGCGAATACTCACTCACAAACTAGAAAGAAGGTTTATCAATGGAAAAACTCATTGATTTGAAAGACTTGAACAAAGCTTTCTCTGCACAAACAGTGTTAAACAATGTCACTCTTGAAGTCAACAAAGGTGAAATTATTGGTTTGATTGGTCCCTCTGGGGCTGGAAAATCAACCATGATTAAAACCATGCTAGGAATGGAAAAAGCAGATAGCGGGACAGCGCTGGTACTCAATACTCAGATGCCCAATCGTCATATCTTAGGTAAAATTGGTTATATGGCACAGTCAGATGCTCTCTATGAAGCTTTGACTGGTCTGGAAAATTTGGAGTTTTATGGACAAATGAAAGGTATTGCCAAAAAAGAACTAACTCTACAAATTCACCATGTAGCTAAGGTCGTCGACTTACAGGAGCATCTTGACAAATTTGTATCAGGCTATTCTGGTGGAATGAAACGTCGCTTATCACTCGCAATTGCCCTGTTAGGAAATCCTGAGTTGCTAATTTTGGATGAACCAACAGTAGGAATTGACCCTTCCCTTCGTCGAAAAATTTGGACAGAACTTGATGCTATCCGTCAAAAAGGACGTTCTGTTTTTATCACAACTCATGTCATGGACGAAGCGGAGCTGACTGACAAGGTTGCGCTTCTGCTACACGGAGAGATCATTGCCTTTGACACGCCGCGAGATCTCAAAGAGCGATACGGCGTTAATACGGTAGAAGATGCCTTTTTAGCAGCAGAAAATAAGGAGGAACTCTGATATGCGTACCTTAGCCATTTCCAAAAAAGTACTAAAAGAATTGCTACGCGACAAGCGTACCTTAGCTATGATGTTTGTTGCACCTATCCTCATCATGTGGCTGATGAATGTCATGTTCTCTGCCAATAACACAACTTCCGTTACCATTGCTACCGTTGACGTCCCAAGTAGTCTAGTTAAAAATCTGGACGATGTGGGTCACATTTCTATTAAAGAATACAGCAACAAAGAAAATGCACAAAAAGAATTGGATGACCAAGCAGTAGATGCCATTCTCACAGCAAGTGGTAATGGATATGATGTGACCTACTCCAACACAGACTCTTCAAAGACAGCTCTAACCCGTCAGGCTATTAAGTCTGTTCTTAGCCTATCAAGTGTTAACGAACTCATAAGTCAGCTCAAGCAAGCTACTAGCAAAAATCCAAGTCTAGCCGCTCTCCTTCCTACGAACGACAGCAAATCTACAAATCTGACTGAATACTACGACTATGGTAATAAAGATACTGATTTCTTTACTAAAATGATTCCTATCCTCATGGGTTTTATGGTTTTCTTCTTTGTTTTCTTAATTTCAGGAATGGCTCTTCTAAAAGAACGTACCACTGGTACTCTCGACCGATTACTGGCAACTCCTGTTAAGCGTAGCGACATCGTCTTTGGTTACATGATTTCCTATGGTATTCTTGCGGTTATTCAAACCATCGTTATAGTAGTTTCGACCATTTGGCTCCTTGACATTGAAGTTGTGGGAAACATTATTAATGTTATTATCGTAAATTTCCTTCTAGCACTAGTAGCATTAGCTTTTGGAATTTTATTGTCAACCTTAGCGAAATCAGAATTCCAAATGATGCAATTTATACCACTAGTAGTTATGCCACAACTCTTTTTCTCTGGCATTATTCCGCTAGATAGTATGGGAGATTGGGTGCAATACCTCGGTAAAATCCTTCCTCTTTCTTACTCTGGAGATGCTCTGACCAAGGTTATCATGTATGGTGATGGACTGAGTAGTATTTCTTTTGATATCTTGATTTTACTAGTTTTTCTCTTCATTTTAAGTACTGCAAACATCATCGGTCTCAAGCGCTATCGTAAAGTATGATATAATAAAGAAAATCACTGAAGAGGAGCTTGACATGACTAAAGAGAACATTGTGTTTTCTTTTGAAAAACACTTAGAAACAGCCAAGATGCCTGCAGGTAAACGTAAAACTATACTAGCAGCAATGACATTGTTTGCACAGCAAGGTTTCCACGGAACATCCACTATGCAAGTAGCCGAAGTGGCTAAAGTTAGTCAGGCAACTGTATTCAAATATTTTAAGACCAAAGAAGACTTATTATTGGGGGTATTACAACCTATGGCAGAACTGCTTAGTACCCCCTTTATAAACACTATGACACAGTTTGACAATAAAGAGGATATCGTTCACTTTTTCATCCATGATCGCTTCGCTTTTATTAAAGCAAATCGCTCCTTAGCAAAAATTATTCTACAAGAACTCCTGACAAATCCTGAAACTAGGAAAATTATCAGTAAGCAGATCAGTCGGTTAGCTCCCTCAATTAACTTGATTGAAAATCGCTTGTGTCAAGGAAATCACCTCAAGAAATCCGAAGTGATACGCACTGCCATAGCTCCTTTTTTCACCTACCTCATGCAGATGATTATTTTTGAGACAACTAGCACAGATGAAAAACGAGACCTTGAGCTTATCGAACAACAAATCTTAAAACTCTTATCCGAGTAAAAGTGATCATTGAGATGATTAATTTATCTCCTAATTAATTAGATTAAGAATATGAAGAAACTGAAATCAAAAAAGATATCTTGTTTCAAAAAATCATTCATCCATAAAAGCTTCATAGTGACAAAAAAGAGGCTGGGCAAAAACTAGCTTCTCACAATAAAAAAACGAGCAATTCCAATTAGGAGTTGCTCGTTTTCCATTTCATGCTTTATAATTATAATAACCACAAAACAACTAGAAAGGCATGAAAAT